>CALLYL010000124.1 GCA_937859535.1 uncultured Myxococcales bacterium | reverse complement strand
TCGTCCTCATGATCGTGGTCGTCCTCATGATCGTGGTCGTCCTCATGATCGTGGTGATAATGAATGCCCCCCGACTCGTGGTCGTGATCATCGCGATGCCAAACCAGGTGTAGACCTGGCCCTACGACCATCGCGAGCAGGTAGCACAGCACGGCCAGCCAGCAAATCGCGAGTGAACGAGGATCGTGTGCGCGCAAGGAGGTGCCTAGCGGTCGCGCCGAGAAGGTGGGCGGAGCAGACCATTTGCGATGAGGGTCACGGTGATGAGAAGCACGCTCCACAGACTGCGTACAAGCTGCCGCATGGACTGCGCTGTAACACAGGACGATCGGCAGAACCATGACTCATCGCGAACCGAAGGTTGCACGAACGTGATTCTCCACGTAGAACCGTGAAGGTAGGAATGAGCCTCAACGGACGAGCGGTGGGATCCCATATGACGACCGATCCAGGTGTACGCAAGTTGCCGATTCTGCCGCTGCGGAACTCGGTTCTGTTACCCGGCAGCGCGATGCCCAGTCGGGTCAGCCGGAGAGGGAGCATTGCCCTGATCGAGTCTGCTGTGGCGGGTGGGCTGATGGTCGGCGTTGTCGCGCAGCGTGAGCCTACAGTGGACGATCCGGGACAGGCGGACCTCTATCAGGTGGGAACGGTGGCGAACCTATCGCGCTTGCCAGGGGACTCACCGGATGAGCCGTGCGTCCTTCTGCGTGGGATTTCGCGCTTTCGGATCGTGGAAGTGGTCCAGACGACTCCGTATCTATGGGCCTACGTCGAGGATCTGCCAGAACAGGACGGAGCCGAAGAGGAGCACGAGACACTCTTTGCGCGGCTCCAAGCGTTGGCGCAGACGGTGATTCGGCAGATGGTTTCGGAGCCCCAAGCGGCGATCGAGATGATTGCGTCCATGGATAACTTGGCAGACCTTGCCTCGCTGATGTGCGCAAACTTGGATGTACCGACCGTCGAAAAGCAGCGTGTGCTCGAGACCTCGAGCATTGTGCAGCGGGCCCAGTTGGTGATCGGTCTGCTGGAGCGAATGCGCACTGGCGTGACACCGACAGCCCAGCAGGCACCGACCCCGTACTTTGTCACAAAGCCGCTATCGCGGGCGGCGTTCCTGGCGAAGGCAGCGGAGCTCGGCTGGATCTTTGCGGATCGGACTCCTTCCACGGTGGAATCCCCCGAGGTGCTGACGTTTCGAGCCGGAGAAGAACTGGTCCGCTATCAACAGGAGCCATTTTTGGATCTGAGCCTGCTGCTGGTTGCTTCCACAACTGCTGGTGATGCACAGGTCGTAGCGACCGAACTTCCAGTGCTCTGTGCGGAACAGATCATCCAGGGCCTGCCTTTTGAGACGGACCCAGCGGATCGGCTAAGCCAGCTTGCGATCCTGTTTGGTCTTCATGCGACCCGGTCCGACCGACTCACGTTGGACGGGCTTCATGCGCAGCTTCGCCAGCTACTCGGTCGTGCGGATGCTGAGGCTTGCTTCTTTGCGTCGATGGCAATGTCTGCGTTGGGCACCTGCGAAGCGTGCCACGGGATGTTGGCTGAACAGATCGTGCGGGTGCCTGAACCGCGATTCTGTGACTTCACTTCGTCGTGGATGCAGCGACGTGCCGCGCCGCGAATCACCGAATGGTTCGCCCGTTTTCGTTCGCTCAGCCCATCCACGCGGGTCTGGCGGGTACCGGAGCAAACCACTCATCGTGAGGTGTTGCGCGCTCTGTGGGCCGCTGGCTACGTGCCGATCGAGTTTCGAGCGCATGAGCTGTCCGGTCTGCCGTTTCGTGAGCAGCACTGGTTTTCACCTGATGGAGCGTGTCGCGTTCTGTATCAGTTCACCCTCGAATCGCCGATCCCCGTGCGCTTGATCCAGGCGGAGGGACACGGGCCGGAGCGAGTCCGTCACGACCTGGCACAAGCTGGCTGCGGGCTGCTGGGAATCGACGATCTTGTGGCGAGATTGGCTTCCCTGACGAGTGGTGCGCAGGTCATCGAAGCCGTTGCGCAGATCATGCAGACCGCGCTGCCCGAGGACGCCGATCGAGTGGTGGCGGCTCTGGCTCCGCTGTGCACGCATCCCGATCCACGGGTGTTGGCGACGCTACTTGAAGCGGTCGAGGAAGGGCAGTGGCCGCAGGCCGGGCCTCTGCTACAGCGGCTGACGGTCTCGAAGTTTGCGAGGATTGCGGACTCTGCCAGCTACCTTCAGGAGACGCTCGAGTTGGAACCGACATCGGCGGCGAGCGGCAGACGGCGGTGGCCGGCGGACAGTCAGCCGGAAACCCTCCTGTTTGTTCCGAGCTTGGATCGTAGCGCGCTGCTGCGGGCACTAGGGAAGTGTCTGTTTATACGATGGAATCCGGATACCGAAGGTGCACAGTTGGCAGAGCTTTGTCTGCGCTCCAGCGATGGGAGCACTTCGATTCGGGTGATTCTCGATGGCGTAGCCCGGGGCCAGGTTGTCTGTTTGTCTGGTGGCTCCCGCAAGGTGTTTCACGAGCGCCTTCGTCGGGCTCGCCTGAGTCCGTGGACCCGTCAAGAGATTGATGAGCAGCTAGCGCGCAGCGAAGAGAGCAGCCGAGCCGAGTGGTTGATTCGTCAGCGAGCGCTAGAGCGGATCGAAGTTCGGTAGTCTTGGCAAGGACAGCGCAGGCTTACTT
>CALLYL010000123.1 GCA_937859535.1 uncultured Myxococcales bacterium | reverse complement strand
CACGCCGCTCTCAAGCGCTGCGACGAAGTTCTCCTTGTCTAACTGATCAGACAATGCAACGAGATAAACCGGTCTACCCCAATCGGCCCCACGTACCTTGCGACAGAAGTCCTGCGCACCTGCACCGGAGAAGTCGGCGTCAATAATCACAATCTTCGGCAACACAGCGACCGCAATGCTCAAAGCCTCATCAAAATCACCCGCGAGACAAATTTGATAACCTAAGCTGGATTGCAACAACGTGCTGACATCGAAGGTGGAGTGATTACGTGAGGTGACAATGAGAGCAGGCACTGTAGCGTCCGATCCTGTAGCCCCTCCGATAACCGGCGGAGTTTCAGACATGCGCTCGAACGACGGAAGGGAGGTAGCCGGGACATCCAGTAACTTCGCCCAGTCGCTCCACTCTTCGACGATCCGATCGAAGAACGCCGCCGTACCGTCGGCGTCCATCTGAAATCGACCGCCGAGCCGTATTAGGGAGCCGACCAACTGGCTTCGAACCTTCTCGGCTGCTATGCCAAGGTCGGCGAGATGACTAGCGGTGTGAAATAGCCAGGTCAGCGTGTGCGGTCGCGACCCTTCAGAAAACTGTGATTCATCGGGTGACTGATGGTAGAAGACGGGTTCGGCGAGCGCTTTCGGAATGCCGAACTCCTCTATCATGGCAAGCGCGCACTGGCGCTGATCGATCCCAAACGCCTCATGTTCGAGCGCGAGCAAATTGCTTCGATCGGACTCAAGCAGTTCGGAGTATTCGACGGGGAATGCCGTGGCCAGAGCCAAGGAACCAATATTCGCGAGCAAGCCGCATGCGAACAAGTCCTCCGGGGCAGCCGCGCGGGTCAAACGTCCGAGTTCCCGCGAGGCCAAAGCCATCAGCAATGAGCGCGACCAAAAATTGCGATAATCGAATCCTTTACAAGGTCCGTCCTTGAACTGGTCGACGAGCGAGAATCCCATCGTGAGCTGAGCAACCGCCTTCATGCCGATACGCAGCAGTGCTTCGTTGATGGCTGAGACTGGTCGGTGGGTACCGCCGCTCGAGTTTGCGAGACGGAGAAGGCGCCCAGACAAAGCTGGATCGGTCTGAACCAAACGAGCAACGTCTTCTATCGTGCAATCTTCGCGACCGCATAGGTTCATTATGGCCAATGCGACCCCTTTGGGGCTAGGCAGTTGTCCAGCAAGCTTGATCTCGTCGAATCTGGCCACCGAGCTCGCCCTCAACTGGATGCGACGACGCAGTTACGGCCATTGTGCTTCGCCCGATACAGCGCCTTGTCAGCCCGATCGAATAGCGGCTCGATCGACTCCTCGCGCTGACGTAAGGCAACTCCGACGGAGATCGTAAAGGGTGCGATTTCGAGCTTGTCATGACGCCGCACCAACCGTAACCGTTCGATCGAGGTCCTAACCTTTTCTGCAAGCTGCTGTGCTCGATCGATCGAGGCATTGGGTACCAACATGACAAACTCCTCGCCACCAAAACGCGCAGTCATCGCTTGGTCCGGCGCGATAGCCAACATCGCCTCAGCGACCTTCTGGATCACAATATCACCCACTGCATGGCCGTAGGTGTCGTTGATCCGCTTGAAGTGGTCGATATCCATGACGAGCAAAGCAGGCGGCCCATCGGAAGAATCGAACAGTTTTGCGGCTTCAATTAACATGCCTCTTCGATTGAGCAGCCCGGTAAGCGGATCGACCATCGCCTCGCGCCGATGCTTGTCGAGTTCACCTCGAAGCAATCTTGTCTCCTGCTCCGTGGCCTCAAGACTCTTCTTGAGTGCCGCGTTGCTTTCATTTGCTGCTAAGGCAGCCTGGGCTAGGTTTTGAGCGATCGCGCGTAAACCGCTCGAGTCGCGAACTTCATCAAGCCGACCCAGGTTTTCGGTCAGAGAGGCCTGGAGACCGGACGTATTTCGACTCGCGCTGAGTACATCTCCGAGGAGACTGCCGAGCAACTTTTCGATACCCTCTCCCATGCCGTGAAACCGACGAAGAGCCTCGCCAGCCACATGTTGCTCGTAGATCTCGCGCACAACGAAATCATCGATCGCAGATGAAGATCCGATTACTGAATTCAATGCTTCGCACAGCGACGGGTCGTTGCCTCTGATGTAGTCGTGCGCTACCCAGTAATTGATGGGAGAGGCCGACAGCCGATGTTGGGCGAGAAACGCGAGCGCGCGCTCACCGAGATCAGATCGGGCTCCACTCTTATCGTTCTGTGACGGCTTCATTCCACCTCCTCACAGGCAAAAAAACGCGAAAACATCCCCGCCAGCATTATCGCCTCGATCGCCTCCCGGATAGAATGTACATACATGACTGTCCCTGCAGACGAAGTGGCTTGCATGCTAGCATTTCTCGCTACTAACCGGGAGGTGGCAAGGTCAGCAGCCGCGGGCGTGAGGGCCGTACTTGCGGGCCAGTTCACCGAGTTCGTGATTGACTACCCGTGCCACTCCCGAAACGAGCGCCGTTGGTTCAATCTCCGTGTAACGCGTATGAGCTGTGACGGTCCCGTGCGAGCCGTGCTAAGTCATGAGAACATCACGAACGTGAAGCTGACTGAACAGGTCATCCTGGAGCGCGAGGAGGCCTTACGGCGCAGTGAAGCAATCTATCGGACGATCGCGAGCCACCTTCCCAATGGTGCGGTGATCCTTTTTGATAAGGAGTTGCGCTATACCTTCGCCGATGGCTTGGGGCTTCGCGACCACCAGCTCAGAAAGGAGGATCTCGAAGGCAAACTCCTATGGGAACTCTTCCCTGAGAACATTTCGACGCCACTCGCCGCTCTGTACCGTAACGCGCTCGACGGCACGGCGGGCAAGGTCGAGGTGTTGTTCAACGAGGCATGTTTCCTGGTCCACGCTATCCCTTTGCAAAGCGCGGATGGGAGCGTTTATGGGGGGCTGGCGCTCACCCAGGACATCACCGCCACAAAGCGGCTCCAGCTGGAACTCGAAGACACGAACCGCCGCCTGCTCACGCTCAGTCGGCAAGATGGTCTGCTGGGAATCGCAAACCGACGTTACTTTGATGAAATGCTGTTGGTGGAATGTCAGCGCCACGCGCGAGATCACGCTCCGCTCGGCGTCTTGATGATCGATGTCGATCATTTCAAACCTTACAACGACCACTACGGCCATGTCGCCGGCGACGAGTGCCTGAAAGCCATTGCAACTGTGTTGCGTGGAGCCGTTCATCGCCCTGCCGACCTCGTGGCCCGTTTTGGCGGCGAGGAGTTCGTGTTGCTGCTGCCGGATACGGCAAGCGCAGGCGCCGCAATCGTGGCGAAGCGGATTCATGCGCAGCTGGCCGAACTTGGCGTTCCCCATTTATCGTCTCCCATTGGCGCGCACGTCACGGTCAGCATTGGCGTGGCTGAGCTGCGACCGGGAAGCACGAGTTGTCTCCAGTTGTTACTGGCCGCAGCCGATGCGGCGCTGTATCAAGCCAAGCAGCGGGGGCGGAA
>CALLYL010000122.1 GCA_937859535.1 uncultured Myxococcales bacterium | reverse complement strand
TAGACCGGCTCTCCTGTCAAAATCTCGTACAAGAAATTGTACTGTTTTTCGATCACTCGCTGCTTGGTCACGTCTTTGAAATACGGTCCCAGGCGCGGATCTGAAAATGCCAACGTATAAAACTCATTCAGAATTTCGGTGAGCTTTTCCCCATTTCCGAGATTCGCCCACAGTTCCGGGTTCGGTGCCAATGGTCCACGCCGGACACGCCCCTTGCTTTCGATAGATCCCGCCATCACCGTCCCCCTCTCTGAGACGATGCTGCCGCACCTCGGTCGAGGCATATTGGCACTGGAATCCAGAGCGCAACTGAGGCGCAAATATGAGTCATTATAAATACCTCTTATTTGATTTGCTTGATTGAATCGAGCGGCTGCTTGGCAATTCCTTGGATAGCAAATCGCTCACGCGCAGCAGCCAACACAGTCCGAGCAGTCTGTTCGTCAGCCACCATGTCCACGGGGATCTTCGTCCCAGTCAGTAGCTCAGTAGCTCTCATCATGAGGGAAATTGTGGTCCGGACCAGGACGCCACCACCAAAGATTGCCGTGTGGCTCGGAAAGATCCGCTTACGCAGAAGATCGGACTGATACTTGCGAGCATCCGGTGTGGTCGTCGATGCACGAGCACCGTCGATCAACACCAGCGCGTACCCATAGCGCTCATAGAGCCCTTGGTTTATCGCGAACATGCGCTTCACATCTTCGAGCGTTGTGGCTCCGATGGCCCGAGCAAACAGCATATCGCCGTCGACTCGAAACTCCTCGAAGCCGCTCACTTCCCGGATCTGTCCGGAGGGTGCGAACATCGGATTTGTCATCCCGCCCCTTTGCCGACTGCGTACACGGCGCGAAACCCAATGCCGGTTCTGCAGACTTGGTCCAAGACAGTCCCCCTCAAACAACACCGCCGATTCAATCGAACCGTAGCACGATTATCGCCGAATTCCGAGCGTATCGTCGGCGCAAAATAAGAGTCCTACTGGATGCTACTTAAACCCACTTTTCGACGGACAATTACCGAGGTGGTGCATGGCATCCATCCCCGGACTCTGTGCGGAGAAGGAGCACGTAGGGAACGGAGAGAGATTACTCAGCGCTGGACGAAGCGGAATCCGATCGAAAATCAAAGCCACCCGTAAACTCGCGGAAACGAAGGATGAGCAGCAGAGCCGCCGTCACCCCGAGCACTCCTGCGGGTAGTTGACCGGTTTCCGGCATATGCCAGTTCGTCACACTCGCGTAGATGGCGAGCCCTGACAGTACAACAGCAGGAAAGAACGCCCATAACTTGCGCTGAAACAGACCCCCCGCGATCAACATGCAGGCAAACATGAGTCCACCGTAGGCCGCGAGATCGGTGGCCATCGGAGACGCTTGTTTGTGAATAAAGGGAGCGCGCAGTACCGCGAAGCTGAGAGTGCAGGCAAACAGCACAAAGGTGCAGCCAGCGATGTCGGGAGCCACGGTTCGACGAACAGACATGGTCACAGCCTAACGCGGACTGCAAACGATGTCAGGGCTTTCTACGCTTCAACGGCATCAGCCACGCAGAATCGCTGTCACTGCGTCCGTCGCGTGGCGATGGCTGCTAGTGAGCAACCTTCTTGCCGGCCTTGACAGCGGGTGCTGCGACGGGAGCGGCCGAGGCCTTCTTTTCGGCACGAGCCGCAGCAGCGGCCACGCGACGGTTTTTGATACGGTTCTTCAGTCGAGTCTGCGCCTTCAAACGACGCATTTTCGAGCTATTGCGGCTGTCTCCACGACCCATGGATAGATCCTCCGTGTACCAGGTGTTTGCGAATGTGTTTGAGCGGCCTAGCGCAAGAAACGCTGGTTGACGGCACGAATGCCACAACACTTACCGCGACTTACGGACCTGCCACTTTTGCGCAGGGTATCCGCTCCTGTCAACAACGGAAAAACTCAGAATTTTGGTGATAGACTCCCGGCGAACGATTCGGAGGAATATCGGTATGGATAAGCAGGGTAAGCACGATCGGCGCTTTCGCCGGGCCGCCGTTCTCGGCGCGGGTGTGATGGGTTCGGGAATTGCGGCGCACCTGGCCGGCGCTGGTTTGGATGTGCTCCTTCTGGATATCGTGCCGCCGGACTTGGCCCCGGCAGCAGCAGGCGACAAGCGAGCACGGAACCGCTTTGCACAGGGTGGCGTGGACCGACTGCGGACCTCGAAGCCATCGCTCATCTTCCACCCACGGGATTTGGAGCGAATTCGCATCGGCAACTTGGAAGATGACCTCGCCGAGGCTGCCAAGGCCGACATCGTCATCGAGGCCGTGCGCGAGGATCTTACTGTCAAGCAGGCGCTGTTCTCGAAAATCGAGCCGCTGCTGGGACCGCAGACCGTGCTGGCATCGAACACCTCGGGTCTGCCAATTGGCAAGCTGATGGCGGGTCGCTCGCTCGATATGCGACGACGATTCCTGGTCACGCACTTCTTTAACCCGGTTCGCTACATGCGCCTTCTGGAGCTGGTATCCGG
>CALLYL010000121.1 GCA_937859535.1 uncultured Myxococcales bacterium | reverse complement strand
TGGAGGGTTTGATGTCTCGGTGGAGCACTCCAACGTTGTGTGCGGCCAATAGCACATCACAGACCGGAAGGATGATCTGCAGAGCGCGCTGTAGTGAGAGCGGACAGCCACGGTGGATTTCCTCACTCAGAGGATGCCCTTCTAACAGCTCCATGACCAGATAGGTGAAGCCATCGGGTGTTGTCGCCGAATCCAGAATCTTGATCACGTTGGGATGCTGGATTCGCATGCAGGAGGATGCTTCCTGGGCGAACCTGTGCATCCTCATGGCCGCCCCTTGCGGGTTGCCGGGACGAAGGATCTTGACGGCGACCTTGTTCCCGGTAGCTACCTCATCCGCTCGGTAGACGACAGAGAATCCACCCGATCCAATTCGAGCGTCCAGATGATACTTCCCTCCGATCAGCTTGCCGCGAATCTGCTCTGCGAGGACTCCGAAAACGTCCGCAGTTTCCTGATGTGCCATCACCAATTGTTCGTTGAGTCTGCTCAGGATTTCCTTTTCTTGCTTCAGCGCTTGCTGGGCGCGCACCATCTTGAAGTGATGGCTGACTCTGGCCAGCACATCTGCTGGGTGAAACGGCTTGCTGATGAAGTCGGCACCCCCGGATAAAAATGCCTCTACCTTGTCGAAGTCGTCCGCCGTTCCGCTCAAGAAGATGACCGGCGTATGCGACATGCTCGGGTTCGCCTTGAGCTCGCGACAGAACGTAAGCCCGTCCATTCCGGGCATGTCGATGTCGAGCAGGATGACGTCAGGGCTCACCCTCATGAGCTGAACGCGGGCCATCTCTGCGGATTCCGCTTCGATGACCTGTCCTCCCACCGAAGTGATGAGATTCCGTAGCAATCGCAGGTGGGAAGGCGTGTCATCCACCGCAAGAATCACTGCCCCTGGCATCGGGAACAGGGACATCAGTGACTGCCGCTTGTCGGTCTTCATCGTGGGGCGATGATATCATGTCTGGCAGGGCAGAGAGCCGAGCCCTTTACCCAGCGAGCATCGCCGCTGCGATCGCGGTGAAGGTGAGTGCTGTGAAAACGTAGGAAGAGGACTCTAGGGTACGTTATACTGCGTGATAGGAGGGCTGAGTCTGCATGTTGGGGGCTGACGGCTACCTGGTCGTCTCTTTGCTGGTCGTGCTGGGGGTGCGGCTGCTGGCTCTGGCGGTGCGGACTCGACAGCTTCCCGAGCTGTGGATCGGGCTGTTCTTTCTGTGTACGGCACCTGGCGCGGGGCTGATGCTCGGGGTGCTGGAGCAGTGGAAGCAGGGCGTGGCCGTGGAGTGGATGGTCCAGCTTGGCTTGCCCCTCATCGCACTTGGGACGGTCTGCTGCTACCTCTTTACGTGCAGTACCTTTCGTTCCGGCCAGCGCTGGGCACAGGGGCTTGCGGCAGCGGGCAGTGCGCTGTGCCTGTGGGGGTGTTTTACCCAACTGGGCGGGCTACATGGGCAGCTCGATAGCGGTCGGCCACACCTGTCCTTTGTGCTGGCGCGGGTGTTGTGCTTTGGCTGGGCCACCTATGAGGCGCTGCGATTGTATCGAATGATGAGACGGCGGCGGGCGGTCGGCCTAGGGGATCCGGTGGTGGCCAATCGCTTCCTGCTGTTTGCGGTGTGGTCGGGGTCGATGGGGGTGTTACCGATGGTGCACTGGCTCGACCGGCTGCTCGGCGGGCCGGTCGGCTATCTCCGACTCCTGGCGATCTTTCCTAAGTCCATCGGCACGGTGATGCTGGTATCGATCGTCCTGACCTTCTTCCCGCCGCGAGCCTACCTGCGCTGGCTGCGGGGGGCCCAACCTGCGGAGCCCATGCGATGAGCGGTTCCCCGGCGTTCGAGTGGCTGTGTAGCGAACTCCAACAGCGCACCAAGCTCACGCAGGTGCAGGCGCGGGGGACGGTGCGACTGATGCTTTCGGATGCTGGACTCGATCCGAATCATCTGCGTAAGAACCAGCTTCTGGTTCTCATCGAACGTCAGCTTCTCGCGGAGCTGAAGAAGCGGCGGATCATCCATTTGGACATCCTGGCCGGAGAGTTGGCAGCACGACTGCGCATGACCGCGCTCGATGAATCCAAGCAGCCCACCGACTTTGAGACGAACATCGATGCGTTGGCGACCGAAGGCTACAACGTCATCATCACCGTCGGTTCCCTGATGGGCGATGCCATGGCGTTGAAAGCCAAACAATATCCTAACATCAAATTCGCCATCATCGACAATGCC
>CALLYL010000120.1 GCA_937859535.1 uncultured Myxococcales bacterium | reverse complement strand
CGCCAAATGGTCGAAACGCTGGGCCAGGCCGGTCACCGTCCGCGTTACACCGAGTACAAAGCGGTCGGGCATGACGCATGGTCGCAAGCGTTCGCCGATCCGGGGCTGCTCCCGTGGCTGTTTGCCCAAACCAAGCGACGGTAAACCTTGCTTTTCGCTCTTTGCGTACGATAGAAGCCAGGGAAGGCCATGCATCAAGAAACGCTCCTCGCAAAGCTCTCGCAACACACCGCACGCGTGACCGTGATCGGTCTGGGCTACGTCGGCCTGCCGCTCCTGGTCGAAGTCGCCAAAGCCGGATTTCATGTCACCGGCTATGACCTCAGCGAGGAGCGGGCCGAGTCCGTCAATCAGGGTCGCAGCTACATCAAGGACGTTCCCGACAGCGCGCTCGCCGAGCTGCGGCACAAAGGGCGGATTGACGCCACGACGGATCCTGGCTGCCTGGGTTTGGCAGATGTCGTCATCATCTGCGTGCCGACGCCGCTGAACAAATCGCGCTCGCCGGACAACAGCTACATCGTCGCGGCAGCAGAGGCGCTGCTCCCCCGGCTTCATCCCGGCATGTTGGTGGTGCTGGAATCGACGACGTTCCCCGGCTTCACCCGCGAAGTGCTGCTGCCCAGACTGTCCGAGTCAGGGCTCAAGGTCGGTCACGACTTCTTTCTGTCGTTTTCCCCCGAGCGCGTCGACCCCGGCAACGAACGATTCCAGACCAAGAACACGCCCAAGGTCGTCGGCGGGATGACCCCGGCGTGCTTGACGATGATTCGCGCCCTCTACAGCGAGGTCATGGAGCGCCTGGTTCCAGTGTCCTCGACGGATGCGGCCGAGATGGTCAAGCTGCTCGAAAACACCTTCCGCGCCGTCAACATCGGCCTCGTCAACGAGGTCGCGATCATGTGCGAAAAGCTCGGGCTCGACACCTGGGAAGTCATCGACGCAGCCGCGACCAAGCCGTTTGGTTTTATGCCGTTTTATCCCGGTCCCGGCCTCGGTGGACACTGCATCCCCGTCGATCCGCTGTATCTGTCGTGGAAGCTGCGGACGCTCAAGTACGAGGCCCGCTTTATCGACCTCGCCGATCAGATCAACACCGGCATGCCCGAGGTGGTGGTGTCGCGGCTGCAAGACGCGCTCAATGATCGACGGCAAGCGGTGCGCGGCTCACGGCTGCTCGTCCTTGGTGTGGCGTATAAGCGCGACATTGACGATGTCCGCGAATCGCCAGCGCTCGATGTGATCGAGCTGCTGTGGGGCAAAGGTGCCCAGGTCGAGTATCACGATCCCTACGTGCCCAGCCTGCGCATCGGTCACCACCAGCTCCAATCGGTGCCGCTTGCGCAGCTTGGGGAATACGACGCGGTGCTGATCCTGACCGATCACACCTCGATCGATTACGCGGCGCTGTGTGCCAAAGCGAAGCTGGTGATCGATACCCGCAACGCCACGCGCTCCGTTAGCAAACAGACATCCTGTCCGATCGTTCGGCTCTAGGTTCCGCCATGAAGATCTCGGTTCGCTACTTTGCCCACCTCCGCGAGCGACTCCGCAAAGAGGTCGAAACCGTCGAACTATCCGATGGCGCGACGGTGGGCGATCTGCTCACTCAGCTCGCAGCGACAGAACCGCTCATCTTGGCGAGTCGGCGCAGCGTGCAGGTCGCGGTCAACATGGAGTTTGCGCCGCAGTCGACCCCGCTCAAGGATGGCGATGAAGTGGCGCTGATTCCGCCGGTAGCCGGTGGCTCGGTCCATGTTCGCGTCTCGCACGAGCCGCTCCGCTACGACGAGGTGATCGCGGCCGTGAGCGGTCCCGGTCAAGGCGGCATCGTGCTGTTTTCGGGGCTGGTGCGCGACCACAACGAAGGCAAGCAGGTGGTGCGGCTCGACTACGAAGCCTACGACGAGATGGCGGTCCGCAAGATGGCCGAGATCGCCACCCGCATCGAGTCCGCCCATCCCGGTGTCCGCGTTGCCATGGTCCACCGGGTCGGCTCACTGCAAATTGGCGACATCGCGGTGATCCTGGCTGCCTCGGCACCCCATCGGGGCGAAGCGTTCACGGCTTGTCGCGCCGCGATCGAGGCCCTCAAAGTCGAAGTACCGATCTGGAAAAAAGAGTTCTCTGCCGACGGCTCGGAGTGGCTGGGCCAGGGTGGCTAACCACAAGCGGCTCGCCGACTTGTATGATGATCCTGCGATCGCGCAGATGAAGTCGAAACTGGACCTGGGTTTTGTTCACGGACTCCGGACTGTGCCCCGGGCTGTGGAACTACTTCGCGAGATGCCGAGCGTGCTCCGGCTCTTGCTCATCCCGCTCGTGCTGACCGCGCTGCTCGATGCTGCGGCCTTTTACACAAGCTACGGCTGGCTGCGTGACTGGATCGTGCAGGCAATACCAGGAGACGGTCTGTGGGGCATGCTGCGCAGCGTGCTCAGCTTGGTTGCGGCAAGCGTGGTGGTCTTTGCGCTGGCATGGACGTTTAGCCTGGTCTACCTCACGCTCTGTGAGCTGGTGGTAGACAGAGTTTCGGAATCCGTAGAGGAGCGTCTGACCGGTCAGGTGGTCAGTGTGACTGCGCTCTCTGGTCAGCTCCGGGGAATCCTGCGCAGTCTGGGACAAGCGGCGATTATCGGGGCTATCGGCGTGCTGTTGCTGCTGGTGAGTGTCATTCCGCTCATCGGGCCGATCGTGGCGGTGCTGACCTCGGTGGCCGCGCTTGGGTACAGCTTCTTTTCTGTCTGTGCGGGCAGAAAATCCCTGTCTCTGTCTGCTCGATTTTCGCTGGCGCGCACGCATCTGGCAGCGGTGATGGGTCTGGGTGTGCCGATCTTCCTGGCCAATCTGATCCCGCTCGCCAACCTGCTGCTGCTGCCGGTCTTTGTGGTGGCAGGAACGCTGCTGTTTCTGGACGTAGAGCGGCAGTAGCCCGTTCCTAGCGGAGTGCCGTGTTCCCCACGTCCGCTGCCGAATTGAGCCGGTGCTGAAGGAACCAGTCGAATAGCTGCGGCATGTTGTAGGTCGGCTCTTCGGCGGTGTGTCCGACCCCGGGCCAGATCGTAAGCTGCGTCAGTCCCGGCTCGCTGCGCCCCGCATGCTCACGCAGCGCCTGCGCAATCTTTACGGAAATCTTCGGTGGAACCAGGGGATCGCTCTCACCATGGAAAATCCACACCGGAGTCCGCCCGAGTCGCTCTGCCAACTGCGCATACACATCCCCGCTTAGGTCAAACAGACTCTCCCCCTTGGGAACACTAACCAAAGGGGGTGGCTTGACTCCTCCACAGATCGGAGCGAGCGCCGCAAACTGCCCCGGATAGCGCGAGGCCAGAAGATACGTGCCGTACCCACCCAGCGAATTGCCGGTGACATAGACTCGCTCCGGATCTCCTCCAAAATCGTGGATCGCCACGGCCAGCGCTTGCATGGCCCGCGCCGCCATGTCCGGGGCCCCCCAAAAGCCACCGCTTTTACACTGCGGAAAGACCACCAAAAATGGGAAATAACCGAGCGCCGCTTGTACCACCTGCCCAAGCCCGACCTGCGTCGGGGCCACACCGTCTTCGCCCCGCTCGCCACCGCCATGAAGGTACAGGATCACCGGCAGCTTCTCTTGCGTGCCGACATGGCGGGGCTTGTAGACAAAGAAGCGATGTGGACCCTGCGGGGTACTGATTTGCCGAGCGATAAAGCCGTGCGTCGATTCCGGAACAAAGCGACCGGGACCAGCACAGCCAAGCGCTAGGGTGGACAGCCCAAGCAGTGACACAAAATGACGACGGTTCATGAAGCACCCCTTTGGGTTTACTTGGGTAGGATGCCGGTGAAGAGAAAGCGGCGGCAACCGCTGATTGAACGCCTCACAGCTCAAATATTAGTCATATCAAAAGACTAATATTTCTATGCGAGCATCAGGCGGAAGAGCTGCTGACCGAGTAGCATGAAGGTACCGGGAACGATGACGCGCTCAGTGGGAATGCGCAGGTAGGTGCCGTTCGAGCTGGCCAAGTCCTGAAGGTACGGACGACCCTGACGAAACGAAAAGCGCGCATGCGTTCCCGATACGTAGCCGTCCTCTGAAAACAAAATATCCCCGCGCTCCCGACCAATCACCACCGCTTCGCCAACCAGGGGAAACGAGGTGCCTTCGATGATCTTGCCGTCTTGCGCACGCCCAATGATCATCGTCAGCCGTCCCCAGTAACCGGGATGTGGTGAGCCCATCACCTCGGTACCATCCGGCAGCAGCCGTGGCGGTCGCATCGGATCGAAGCGGAGCAGCTCCTGACCAATGCGCATGATCGCTCCATCAAACAGCGGCTCTTCCTCGGTCAGCTTCAGAAATACGCCGTTTAGGCTCCCGGCATCACGGACCACAAAGCGGCCGCCGCCGATCTCGCACCGAAGATGGACCGGCGACAGGAAGCTGTCGGCATCGAACAGGGGTCCGCTGCCCCGACCGACGACGTTGATTCCCTCGAAGAGCGGGTGTGCGCCGCCCTCGCTTCCATCAGGACGAACCAGGACCAGCCGACCACGCAGAGCGCCACGAGGCGCGGATTCGACGGGAAGACCGACCCCGCAATCGAGGCAAAAACGGCTTCCCGGAGGGTTTGGCTTGCCACAGTTTCTGCAATTCACCACGAGGTATTCTCCACAGCGGGCACTACCCTACTCAGCCAATCTCGACGCGCAGAAGCTGCTGTCCAAGGAATATCTGATCACCGTTTTGTAGCTGCACCATCCGAGGCACTTTTTCATACGTGCCGTTCTTGCTGCCCAAGTCCGTGACCTGAAACCGACCGTCCTCGAGTGCGACGATCTGCGCGTGACGACCCGAGATAAACGGATCTTCGGGGAAGTTGAGGTCGTTCATCTCGCGGCCAATCGTGATGGTGTCACCCCGCGAGCGATACAACAGTCCAACATCTCCTCCGACGAGAAATTGCACCAGAGTGAGCCGTGCCTGCCGGTGCGGTGAGCAGTAAAAGTACGTTCCTTCCTGATCGGGATACGGCAGGATGTCGGGCTGGGCGGCATCGACGCGTAACAGTTGTTCACCGATAAGGAGCAGCGTTCCCGACGGCACAATCTTCGGTGCGCGCAGCTTCACGAACACCCCGTTGTGCGAAGCATCATCGCGAACCCACAGCTTGCCGGCCTGAAACAGGAACGTGGCGTGCCGGGGGGACAGCAGCCGGTCCTCGGGGAACATCACCGCACCTTCGAGTCGACCGGCCACATGTTCACCCTCGGTCAGCGGAAACGACAAGCCTTCCTGACCATCACTGCCCAGCAGCACCAGACGAGTCTTCGAGGTGGCCCCGGCCATCCACACCGGTCGCAGGTCCGCTCCATCGGAACGGGTACCGCAGAAACCACAAAAACGATGCTGCCCAGGGATCTCGGATGCACAGTTCGGACAGCTCCGAGGACTGCTCGTGGGCCCCGGAACCGCTTTGCTGCCCAGGGCGGCGCCGCAGACCGAGCACAGCGTAGCCGAAAGCGGGCTAAGCGTGTCGCAAGCGTCGCAAACCAGACCCAGTGTCATAAGTTAACAGCCTAAAAGAATACAAGGCGGAGTCAAGGCTGCACAAGCTCGTGGATTTTTAACTACTTCGGCCCCAGGTTTTGCTGACACGCAACCACAGCAGCAGCCACACCGCCGCCATCAGGCCGAGTCCAATCATCCCGATGCGGAGCAGGGAGTGACCTAGCTCAGCGACGGGTTCGGTGATGTCCGTGAGCCGCTCTTGGACCAGCACCACCCAGCCGGTATCGCTGCCCCGCGCCAGCACCGGACGCATGGTAAGCAGCCACTCTCCACCATAGCTGCCACGGACCGGATCGCGGTAGTGAGCATCGAATAGCAACTCGAGCGGCAGCGGTTGCCCCGAAGCCACGCCTTGCCGCAGCACTTCGATGGTGCGGATGTGCTCTTCATCGAGCCGATACGGTGGCAGCGGCTGCTTGCTTCTCAGCAGCTCCGATAGGTGGGGATGCTGAAGCACCAACCCCTTGCGCCCGGTCCAGTCTTCACGACCATCGACCAGTACCGCGATTTGCCGCTCACTGCTGCCGCTGGTCGGATGTAGCTCGCCAAACCGGCCTAGCTCGACGGTCATTCCCAGCACGCCCACGACCCTGCGATCCGCACCAGTGCTCCAGATCGGGACCGAGAAGGCCACCAGGCGGGTCCGGGTCGCCTGGCTGGGAAACACCACCGATCGATGAGGCTTCACAATCGGCCGGATCGAGCCCGGTGGAGCGTCCCGAGGCAGCTCCCGACCGAGTCCATGGAAGTAGTCACGGAACGCCCAGTTCTTACCAATGGTATCGCTCACCGGGGAACGGGCTACCTGCAAGCCGGTCACGCTGGTGACAAACCAACTGGCGGCGGCCAGCTCCCGATTGTCCTGACTCAGCGTCTCGATCCAGCGCTGTAGCACCACGCTTGGGGTGGTTGGACCGTGCGCTGACTCCCCAAGCACCGACCGTAGCTGCGGATCGAGCGCCGCCTGCTCCAGCACGTTCCAGCGCCGATCAATCTCGCGCCCGGCAGTCTCCGCGACGAACCGCGCCGCAAACTGACTGGCTTCTCGGGCCCGCCGTGTCACCGCCACCGACGAAGTCTGCACCGCCACCCGCACCCCTTTGAGAGCCATGACCG
>CALLYL010000119.1 GCA_937859535.1 uncultured Myxococcales bacterium | reverse complement strand
ACAAAGACGGCAAGGCGCTGGCTCGGTTGAAGGGGCTGAAGAAATCGCTCAACCGGTTCATGACCGGTCAGAGCCAAGGCGATCCGAGTGCTCGTCCCGATCCCGTCCTGCCCGCGCTGCTTGAGTACGGCACGATGGCAGGTGGCTTGGTCTTTCTGGCGAGTGAGCTGGTGCAGGGCGAACCGCTTGTTGAGCAGCGCCGACGCTCGATGGGCCTGCCGCTGCCGAACAAGGCGCTGCGGGTGGGAAGGCAGGTCGCGACCTGTTTGACGCTCGCTCATAGTGCATCGCTCCTTCACCTTCGGTTGTCGCCGTCGAAGATTCTCGTGGGCGGAGGCAGTGGTGATGGGGAACAGGTCAAGCTGCTCGAACTGGGGATAGCCCCAGCCTTGCTCGAACTCCTACCCGGTGGGGTGACCAGCGATGTGCCAAGCAAGGAAGAGCGAGCGTATCTGGCCCCGGAACAGCGCAGTGGCGAGCTCGGTGGAGCGGCTGCCGATGTCTTTGCACTGGGCGTCATCTTATATGAGCTAGCAGCAGGCAAGCTGCCGATACAGGCCGTCGGGGATGAAGCGGGCGCGAGCCAGGTGACAAGCCTTCCGCAGCTCTTACCATCGTGGCAGCGACCCTTGGCGGTACTACTTGAGCGGATGCTGATGAACGATCCGCTGGCTCGGCCTTCGATGGGAGAGGTGGCGGCCCAACTTCAGCACCTGACCGCACAGCAACCCACCTCGGCGACCTCTCTACCACCGTCTGGCACAAGCCTGCCTCCATCTGGCACAAGTCTGTCGCCATCGGCCTCTTCGTTGCCGCCGACCGGTGGGGATGCACTGTCGGATTCGCTGACGATTCCGGCGCGACTACGTGCGGAGTCGGGCAAGCGTGCGGCCAAGCCGAGCACCCCTGCGAGCGAGGTCAAGCCGGATAGCCTTTCCGATGGGCAAACCAGGCCGCAATCCCGCGCCACCAACGACAGTATCGGTTATGCGCAGACGATCGCTCCACCGGCAGGAGGACGACTTCCGGCCGGGGAATCGGCGGACTCTGCGGAAGCGGTCGAGATTTCGGCTGAGTACACCCAAAGCTCAGCAGTGGGCACGGGGGCCAGAGCTGGGGAGGGCGGGACGGCGGCGACCTCCGCAGAGCCCAGTGTACAAGGTCAGGTTGCGCTGAAGGCCGGTCAGCTCGTCGGAAACTATCGTGTCAACGCCAAGATTGGCCAAGGCGGTATGGGCTCGGTCTATGCCGCAGTTCACAAACAGATTGGCCGTCGAGCCGCGATCAAGATTCTGCATGGTCCCTTGGCCGGGACTGCTGACTATGCGGCGCGCTTTCTCAATGAGGCCCGCGCCGTCAACATGCTGCGACATCCGGGCCTGGTCGAGGTGTTCGACTTCGGTCAGCTTCCCGACGGCACGCTCGATATCATTATGGAGTTTCTGGAAGGCGAGTCGCTGCGCGGATTGCTCCGTCGCCAAGGCACGCTGCCAGAGGATGAGGCCAAGAGTCTGGCGCTCCAGATGGGCCAGGCACTCCTTGCCGCCCACAACAAGGGAATTGTCCATCGAGATCTAAAACCTGAAAACGTGATGCTGGTCCCGGATCCGGTCAATCCCGATGAAAAACGGATCAAGGTGCTCGACTTCGGAATCGCCAAAGTCGCGACCTCTTTGGCTCCCGACCCAGAATCGCCCGACTTCGAGACGCAGGTTGGCACGACGATGGGCACGCCCAAGTACATGGCCCCTGAGCAGTACGGCGGTGCCGCGAAGGTGGATGGCAAGGCCGATGTGTTTGCCTTGGGCGTCATGCTCTACGAGATGCTCGCCGGAATTCCACCGTTTCCGAAGACGTCGCTGATGGCGTTCGCGAAGCCGCCGCGTCCGCTGCTCGAAGTCGCGCCTTCGGTGACGCCGAAGCTGGCTGAGTACATCCACAGCATGCTGGCCCCAAAGCCAGAGCAGCGTCCGACGATGGCAGAGGTCGTTCGTGAGCTGGCACCGCCTCCGATGGCGACGGCCCAGGTGGCAGTCGTACATCCACCCAAGCGGAGCTTCGTCGGCTGGATTCTGCTGTCGATTACCCTGATCGGCGTTATTGCGGCGGGCATGGTGTTCTATGAAGAGCACTATCGGCCCCGTTCAACACCTGAGCTGGTCATTGAAAGCAACGACTTGGCGATTGAAGTCAATGCGGCGCGAGCACGGGCGCTATCGGTGCTCTATGTTGGGCTGCGGGCAACGGAGCCAGGGCTGCGGGCGCAGGCGGTACGAGCGCTTGGGCAGAGTCGGGATAGCGCGCAGTGGACCAGTATCGTTTCGCTCCTCAAGGATCCCGAAGCGCTCGTGCAGGTCGAGGCCGTCACTGCACTCGGCACGCTGGGAGCGCTCGATGCGCAGCCAGTGCTCCTGCAGCTCCTCGATTCCAATCCCCAGATGGGACTGCGGGTTGCGGTGGCGGGGTCTTTGGCGAAGCTACAAAGTCAGCGTGGGCGGGCGGTGCTACGCGAGCTGATGCAAAGCTCGGATGAGCGGATTCGGCTGCGAGCCGCGCTGCTGCTGGTCGAAAGTGGCGCAGAGGCAGTCGCTGCGAAGCCGGTGTTGCGCGACGCGGTAGACAAGCCAGGCCTGCCCGAAGACGTGCAGCTTCGCGTGCTGTCGCGGCTGGCCCAGACCGGGGATGCTCCATCCGTGGCTCGACTGCGAGAGGCTCTGGCGGGGGATGAGTTTAGTCTGCGGCGGGTGTCGGCAGCAGCCGGTCTCGCACGAGTTGGCGACGTCAGCGGCAAGGAACTGCTTCGACAGGCCGCTCAGAAGGAAGGTCCAACGCAGCTCCTTGCATCGCTGATCTTGGCAACGGTCGGCGACTCGATGGGCTTTGCGCGAATGGTGCAGGTTGCGACCTCGCCGTCGTATCCCGAGGCGTCTCGGTTGGTGGCCAGTGAGGGTTTGGCCGCGTGTGGCCGCAGGCAGGGGGCACAGCTTCTGCTGAAGGTTCTCGATGAGCCGAAGGCCTCACAGCAGCTTCGGCAGGCGGCTGCGGGCGCGATCGTGCAGATTGCCGGTGGTGATCCGGAGCAGATTGCCAAGCAGAGCCTGGGCTGGGCGCAGGCGGCGCTGGGTCACGATGACTGGCTGGTCAGAGAGTCGGCAATGGTCGTGCTTGGTGATATCGATAGCGCAGACTCAGTGCCACTGCTGAGCAAGGCGCTGTCGGACCCGCAGCAGGCGGTACGTCGAGGTGCAGCCACCGCACTCGGTCGCAAGCGATTGCGCTCAGCACTACTCGCATTGCGGACGGCACTCGGAGACGCTGAGCCAGAGGTGCGACGTGCGAGCATGCTCAGCGTGTCGCGAGTCGCCGCACACCTGCAGAAGAAAGGCGCACAGGCGCATGACGATGAGCTGGTCTTACGGCTGCGACAACTCGTCGAGACCGGGAACATCGAAGACCAACTGACTGCGGCGGGAACGCTGCTCCAGCTTGGTGAACAGGGCCATCGCGATCGACTACGTGAGGGACTGCAAACCCCTGATCCCCTGACGCGCAGGCTGGTGGTCGAGATGTTGCCGCCGGGCGATGATCTGCTCAAGATCGCACTGTCCGATCAGGCACTGTCGGTTCGGTTTGCGGCGGCGCGGCGGCTCGTGGGCTTCAAAGTGCCCGAGACGTTGCCCGTGCTGCACGAGGTGCTGTCCGCAGGAGGAGTGGACAGCTTGATTGCCTACGAGCTTCTCAAGAAGTCGGGTGAAAAGGTATCGCCGCCCGCTTCATTCAGTGACCTGCTCAGCCGAGGCGATATTCCAACGAGCTTGGCGGTACTCGACATCATTGCCGACCTGCCCCTCCCAGAGGCACCGCCCCTGCCCCAAAAACCCCGCCCCGACCCCCCGCCTGCGGCTCCTCCTCGCGCGCGCGAAG
>CALLYL010000118.1 GCA_937859535.1 uncultured Myxococcales bacterium | reverse complement strand
GTTCACCGTGACCTCAAACCGGCCAACATCTTTGTCATCAAGCAGTCTGGGGTCGATGTGGTGAAAGTCGTCGACTTCGGCATTGCCACCCAGACCGCCAACACCCCGGGCAGTGCGCGTCTGACCGCTCCTGGCATGGTGCTCGGAACAGCCGAGTACATGGCCCCCGAACAAGCCCAGGGGCTCCCCGTCGATGAACGCCTGGACCAGTACGCGCTGGGCTGCATTATGTGGGAAATGTTGACTGGGCGGGTGCCGTTTGATGGCGGGCATCCGACGGCGACGATGCTGAAACACCTCACCGACCGGGTGAGACCGCCGAGCGAGGTCGCCCCCAACTCGCGGATCCCGCCGGAGCTGGACCAGATCGTGCTGCGCACGATGTCCAAAGAACCAGCCGGTCGCTATTCTTCGATGGCGGAGTTGGAAGAAGCGCTGTCGGCGCTCTTCTCCCAACTCAAGCAGCGCTCTCCATCCACGGCGGGATTGCAGCTCATCCGCATGCCGCAGAATCAGAGCCTGTCCACACGCCTATTTGCGGTGGTGTCTCTTGGAACCGTGCTGATCTTTGGCGGTGCGATGAGCCTACGCTGGCTGCTGCAGCGCCGAGCCGCGACCGATCCAATTCGAGTCGCGGGCAAGCAAGCGACTGTGGTGCATTGGCGGGTGGACTCTCAGCCACCAGGTGCCGAGGTCTTCAGCGTGGCCGATGGAAAAAAACTCGGTGTGACCCCATGGCAGAGCGAAGAGCCGCAGACCAGCGGCCACATCGAGATCGAGCTACGCAAGCCAGGATTTCTGGCGAAGCAACTATCGCTCAGCAAAAACACCGATGAGGACCGTACCGAGGCATTGGCTCCTCGAAGAGAGCCCAAGCCCGGACCCAAGAAGACTTCCAAGAAGAAACGGACCCGCGATAACAGCCAAGTGGATCTCATCACGGATTAGGTCGAGCCTCCGCCATGTCAAGCAGCCACAGAGCTTTCGGTCTTCGCTATAATAGAGGCATATTATATTCCTCTATTATCGCACTATGGGTATTGCTTGGCACTGCCAGCGCCTTCGCCGATGACTTTGATGGCCTGTTCCGACGTGGCATGACGCTCTACCAAAAGAAGGACTTCGAAGGTGCCATCGAAGCCTTTCAGTCCGCCTATAAGCTCCATCAGTTTCCGCGTGTGCTGCTGAACATGGCGCAGGTCTACCGCAAGATGGGAAATGCGCAGCAGGCTCTCGACTACTACCAGCAGTACCTCAAGGCAGAGCCAAATCCGCCACCGAAGATTAAGCTCGACGTCGAGCAATACATCAACCAAACCAAAGCGATGCTGGAGGCACCCAGCCTACAAGCCGAGGAAGATCGTCGACGAGAACCCGCGCCGAACGGCTACGACAAGCAGACCGGCCAAATGATGCCATGGTACGTTGAAGTGCAAGAGGCGCAGAGCAAGCGAAAAAAGAGGCTTATGATTGGCATCATATCTGGTTCGATCGCCGCCGGAATCATCATCGGAGTGGGACTGGGAGTTGGCCTTCACTATCGCAACAAGCTACCCGATGGACTTACGATCTTTGAATATTAGGTGAACCACCATGCCAAAGCATGCGGGCCTTGCCACAGTCGCCTTGGCACTTAGCTCTGCCCTTGGTCTCGCTTCGTGCGGCGAACATGTCGTGGTCGTTGACCTGGTCAACCTCTCTACAGAGACATCCTCTCTGGCCGCCTACTATCGGATCGACACCGATTCCTATCACGCCAGCGCGCTACGAAGTGGTCAGTTTCAAGTCAGCAGTCCGGTGTTCGGTATCCGCCCGCCAGTTAGTCGAGATGGCACGCTCGCGGTCCAGGTATTCGCCTACAAAAACAACCTGCCGTGTGCGCTCAACAAAGGCAGCACCGAAGCCAAGCTGAGCACCGCAGGAAAGATCAACGCCACCGCAGTGCTGGATGTCATTCCGTTTGCGCCATGTAAAGCGAACGATGCACCAGTAAATTATCCGACGGAAGCCCAAGTCTGGGCTGGCACCGCCAGCAATGTCTGGATCGTAGGCAAAGACGCGGCGGTACTGCACTGGGACGGAACTTTGTTTCACAACGTCGTTCTTCCAGACAGTGTTGCTGGCACTCCCAAGGCGACCTGGAAAGCCGTTCACGGGGATAGTCAAGGCAACACCTGGATCGCGGGGGATGGCGACTCTGTGGTGCGAATCGATGCTGGTGGGAATCCGACCCGCTTGGCCCTCGATTTTGGGAGCTTGAGTCGACTTCCGGTGACCTGGACCGGCGTCTACGCAGAGTCTGGAACGGCCTATCTGTCTGGTACCACCGACAGTGATGCGCAGGGATATATCGGAGTCTACACGGCTGCCACCGGAAAAGTCACGGTGAACCAAGTCGACAAGGCACCGATCAACCTATCGGGCAACTCATATGGACTCTACGCGGTCGATTGCGCTTCCCTGACAGACTGCTGGTATGTGGGCGAGCGATCCCTGGTCATTCACTACACCGGTGGCACCAACTACGGACTTGTAGGAATCAAAAATGATGCCACTTGTGGTGCTCCGCCCTCGGACATTTCGCTGCGCGGAGTCTATGCCCACTCCACGCTGAGCAGCGTCAAGATGGTCGGAACCGGAAACGCGGGTGGAGGAACCGGACGTTTCATCGCTCACAACGGAACGTGCTTTTTCGCGAACGACAAGGACCAGAGCAGTAACTTCACGCCCGGCACCTTGCTAGCAATCAGTGGTCGGCGACCCGACGATTTGATCGTGACTGGCAAGGACGCAATCTATCGTTGGCGAGCAAGCGGGGCGGCACTCCTGAACGGATACGACAAGGGAACTTGGCAGTCCTCTGCCGCTCTCCCTGGTGGCTTCTTCGCGACTCAGGCCAGTCAGATTCTGTACTCCGACCTTGCTCCGTAGGAACCCTTGAAAATGCAGCCCTAGATTGGCTGGGGGTTAGGTGCGTTCGTTAGGGAGGACTACTCTTGTGAACCTGCGCTGCGAGCAGGAGCGACCGTCAACGGCAGGCCGCTCGGGGGACGGCTTTGATGAAATTCCGCCATCACTGCACCGGTGGCCGGAGCATGCTCGGTCGCTTCATCTGTCGTCGAGCGTGGCAGCCACAGGGTAAAGGTCGTGCCTTCCCCCGGCTTGCTGTCCGCAGAGATCGCGCCACGATTCTGGCGAATGATTCCGTAACAGACAGAGAGCCCCAAGCCAACGGAACGGCTGTTTGATTTGGTCGAAAAGAATGGCTCGAACAGTCGCTTCATCGTCTCTTGAGTCATACCGATGCCGGAGTCTGTGACCCGGATTTCTACGTAGTCCCCTGCCGTAAGTCCATGCCGGACCGCAGATTCCCCCAAGGTAACATTGCTGGTGGCGATCACCACTCGGCCCTCTTTGGGAATCGCATCACGGGCATTGAGGAGTAGCTGCATCATCACTTGTTCAAGCTGCCCGACATCGACCATCACTGGCCACAGCTCGTCGCAAAGCTCCATCGAAAACTGGATTCCCTTTCCGAGCAACCGGAGCAGGATCTGATTCATGTCTCGTAACAACTGATTCAAATCACTGGTGCGAAGGGTGCCCTGTTGTCGACGAGAAAATGTCAGCAGTTGCCGGACCAAGTCTGCTGCTCTGGTGGCCGCTTGTTTGATCTCTTTGAGGTCTTCTTGGCCAGGATGATCTCCAGACAGCGATTCTGCGAGCAGCTCGGCATTGCCAGTGATCACCACCAGCATGTTGTTAAAGTCGTGTGCAATTCCGCCTGCCAAGCGACCGAGTGCCTCCGTTTTCTGCGCCCGCAACAGATGCGCTTCTAGGCTACGCCGATCGCGGATATCACGAATCACAACCAAATACTGCGCGATCTGACCATCTTCATCCTTCTGGGCCGAGATCGTGAACTCTAGTGGTAGCTCCTGATTGTCACCGACCACAAAGGAGCCACTCTTCACACTCTGTTCTTGTCCAACGTGCCTTTCGAACTCACGCAGAAACCCAGTGCCGGTGAGCTCGTCAAGGGCCTTGCCGAGAATCGCTTTGCTCTCCACCTGAAACAGTCGCTCGGCCGCCCGGTTGGTGTAGGTGATCCGCAGCTCGGGATTCACAGCGACGACAGCATCGGCTACATTGGCCAGCAGTTCCGCTTGGAAGTGCAGCTTCCGCTCAGCCTCCTTCAGCCGCGAAATATCGGTACCAGAGACAACCAGTCGTCTTACCTGTTGGTCTTCACCAAGCTGTGGAACGGCAGTGATCAGGAGCCGCTGATTCTGGTCGCCGGAACGCCAACGATCTTCGTTGTGTTGGGTCTCACCGGTCGACAGCGCTTTGCTAAGGGTCTCATCGGTCGCTCGCAGATAGTCCCTAGGCAAGACATCGCGGGAACGCTTACCAAGGAGCGGACCCTTCGGCAAACCCAGGAGCTGATAGATACGAGGATTGAGCGCAGCCACCCGCAGCTCGCCACCGTCATCCACGTCAAAGACCGACACACCAATGTCGATGTCGCGGAATACATCGATCAAGAACGTCTCGCGCTCGCGAACAATCGCAAGCAAGCGGTCGACCACCATCCCGCCCATCGCCAACACCACACAGCGGCTGAACAACTGCAAGCCGAGCAGCCACGGCGAACCACTTCGCGGCCCTTCATCGACAGAGCCGTTGCGTAGCGTCCAATACACGCTGGCAAAGATGACGACCAGCGCCGAGAGCACCACCCCACGCCGCCCATACTGCAGGCCGAGCATCAGCATGGGGACAATCGTCAGAAACTGCCACGAACTGGACAGTGGACCACCCTGAAAGCTGAGCGACACCGAAGCCAACACGCCAAAAGAGGCCAGTTGACTGGACAGCTTGACCGAGTGCCGCTGAAAAGCGAGCGCCGCACCCGTCGACGTGAGCAACAGCAGTGATTGCAGCACAAAAATTCCTGGCGAGGCCGACTGAAACGAATGGGTGGCCACCAATGGCAGCGCGAGCAGGCCGATCACCAGCAGCACCAGCAGGCTCTGTCGAAACATCTTGTCGACGGCAAAGCTGGCAATCGGCAGCCCGTCGATGCTGCTATGACGTTCGGTGCGAGTCAGGACAGCACGAGCCGTAGTGGGTGATCCCAAAGGCAACGAATGACTCACGTCCAGCGCTCCGCAGGGATCGACATAAACTGCGGGGCCGGCATCGCAAACCAATAGCCCTGCATCAGGTTGCAGCCGAGGTCACGGAGCATGTCGCGCTCTTCACCCGATTCGATTCCTTCGACGATGACCTCAACACACAGCTCGCGGCATAGCTGAACCAGCGACTGGGTGACGGTCTGCCGTCGGGGATCGTTGTGGATGTTCCGAATCAAACCCATATCGAGCTTGGCCACCGTCGGACGAAGCTGCAAAAAGCTCAAAAGCCCAGCGTAACCCGCCCCCAAATCGTCAATGGCCACGCCGTAGCCAAGCTGACGCAGCGCCAAGGCATGTGCCTCGACCTCGCGTCGGCCCGAGATATCGGCACGCTCGGTTACTTCAAGGATCACCCGCGATGCAAACTGGGTGAGCGGTGCCGAGGCGGATGTAATTTCGGGGTCTTCTAAGTCCGATGGATGTAGGTTGACCAGCAGCCGGGCCCCGTCGGGCAGCGCGCTGGCCGCAGTCGCCGCCAAGGCGCGAACCCGGCGACCCAAGTCGCGCAATCGATCAAGCCGCTCCGCAGCCTCCAGCACCGATAGTGGATTTGGCAGCACTGGGTCCGACGATCGCAAGAGCGCCTCATAGCCCCAGATTCGCCGCTCGCGCAGCGACACCACCGGCTGAAAGTGCAGCCGCATGCTATCGAGAACGCGCGAAAACGCCGTCTGAAGTCCGATCCGATCGGCGGCCAGCGGATGTTTGGTGCCCAGCAAAGACATGGCCTGCTGCTTGAGCTCTGCCAGCCGATGCAGCCTTGCCGCTTCCCGCACCGTTTCGACGAGGACGCGATGATCGATGGGCTTGGTCAAGTAGCGCATCGCCCCCAGCTCGACCGCCCGCATCGCCGTTTCCAAAGATGGGTTACCCGTCGCGTAGATCACCTGCGAGGTCAGATCGCGCGCCCGAACGGCTTCCAGTAATGCGACGCCCGACAGACCGGGCATGTTGATGTCGCTGAGGATGACGTCGAAGCGCTGCTTTTCTAGGATCGCGAGGGCTTCGAATCCATCGCTGGCTTCGGTCACCTCCATCTCGGCCCGGCTGAGCAGTCGCGTGAAGATGCGCCTCACGCCGGCTTCGTCATCGATGACCAGCACCCGAATCGGCACCTGAGGCCCAGCCCCCTCGGACATCTACAAACCCCCAGCCTGTCATCGTACGAGAGCGCGCCGAGGGCTGACAAGTTCTCATTTCGGCTTGTCGAGCTGACGACCCAGCCAAGGCGGCAGTTTCGTCAGATCGGCCCGCGCACGCACGGCGGACAGATCGACGCTGCTGACCGTGTTGATAAACAGGACACGCTTGCCATCGAGTCGTCCGTCATCGGCAGCGTCGAGCAGCGCCGCCAGCGTCTTACCGGTATAGGTGGTTTCCAGATACAGGCCACAGGTTCGGGCACGCTCGACGGCAGCTCGCGACGCAGCGGTGACTGCACCGTATCCAATGCCCGGTCCGACATAGCTGCCTT
>CALLYL010000117.1 GCA_937859535.1 uncultured Myxococcales bacterium | reverse complement strand
GAAGCACGGCATAGCCGCGATTGGCCAAAAACTGCACCTCGGGATTGAAGCGCCAGTCGTCCCGTGACCAGGGCCCACCGTGCGGATTGACGACCACCGGCAAGCCCTTGGCGGGCACCCCAGCCGGTAGCGTCAGATAGCCATGAATGGTCAGCCCGTCGCGAGACTGATAGGCAATCGGCTTCATCTCGGCGAGCTGCTTGGCGTCGAGCCACGGTGCCACATCGGTCAGCTTGTCTAGCTTGGCCTTGGCCTTGGCCTTGTCGTACAGGTAATAGGTGCCTCGGGTGCGGTCGTTGCGGGCGCGTACCACCAGCTTGTCTTCGGCCTTGTTTGTGGCCTCGATGAACACCTGCTGGCCGGGAAGCTGCGCTTCGAGCTTGGCGAACAGCGCGGTGGCCTCGGGGTCAAAGCAGGTCCGCTCCTGCTTCCAGGTCGAGTAGACCGCACACGACACCTTCTTCGGAGCGCGGGTAAAGGTCAGCGCCTCGACATCGACCTCGGGGTGGGAAAACAGCACCTGCTCTTCTTTGCCGGTGCGCGGGTCGAGCAGGACCACCGCCTGCTTGTCGCGGTTGAGGTTCGAGGTGACGTAGAGCTTCTTGTTGTCGAAGCTGAAAAACTGCGGCGTGACCGAGTCGCGGAAGGTGGTGGTGATGATCGGGCGGAAGGCGTCCTTCGCCGTCTCGCGGTACAGCAAGCTGGTGTTGACTCCGTCGGTTGCGGTCGCCACCCGAACCTGCCCGGTGTGGTCGGCCTGCCAGGCGGTGATGTTGCCGGGGTTTTCGGCAACCAGGGTCAGCTCGCCGGTGGTGACGTTGATGCGGTAGACGTCGAAGACCTCGGGCTTGCGACGATTCATGCCGATCAGCAGCGAGGTTGGATCGTCGCGAAGGTCATCCACGATCTCGACCCGGACCTTGGGCAGCGGCGTCAGGTCTTTGACCGTCTTGCCATCGCGGCTGACGCTGACGAGGTGGAAGTTTTCGTCGCCGCCCGCGTCCTTGACGTAGACCAGGGTGTCATTGCCCTTCCAGAAGTACCCGGCGATGTCGCGTGCGGTCTCGCTGGTGATGCGCACCGGGGTGTCTGCGGTCGCCGGGCGGACAAACAGGTTGAGTCGGTTCTGATGCGGGGCCAGATACGAAATCCACTGGCCGTCATCGGATAGCGCGAAGCCGACCTTTTCGGGGTTTCTGAAGAAGTCCCGCAGCGGAATCTGCGCTGGGCGCGCACTAGGGGCGGGGGAAGTCGGTGTCGGCGAGGCCGCGTGGGCCAGCGGAACAAGTGCCAGCGAGCCAAGCAAAGAGGTCAGGACAACGGACAGCTTCGGTTTCATCACAAGGCGCATGGGGGACTCCTGATTCGTAGGGGGTCGATTCCTTGTAACGTCCCAGGCTTACAGGAAATTCCGTGGGCCTAGGTAGACACCCAACTACTTGTCAGCAAGGGCAAAACCTGCGATAGCTTGCGCTTCCATGCGCCAGTTCTCTGCTGACTCTGCCGACGAAAACGTCATCACCATCGATACCGACAGTGCCCCGCGCATCATGTTCTATGGCGAGGACTTCC
Organism: uncultured Myxococcales bacterium; assembly: GCA_937859535.1. Lineage (GTDB taxonomy): Bacteria > Myxococcota_A > Polyangia > Palsa-1104 > JAEUJZ01 > JAEUKA01. The sequence goes on along the minus strand of CALLYL010000117.1, from coordinate 8,452 downwards.
TGTGTGAAGACCTGCCCGTCGGTACTCGGGTCATCTATCCGCGCCGCCCGATCAGTGGCCTGCCGAATCCCCGCGCCGCGATTCGCTATGCCCTGCACCACCCCGAGGAGATGGAGCCGCTCCACGCGCTGCTCTTTCCGGGGATGAAGGTGACGATCGCGGTCGATGACATCTCGCTGCCGCTGCCACCGATGGCGCGCCCGGACATTCGCGAGACGATTTGCTCGATCGTGCTGGAGATGCTGGCCGACCACGGTGTCGATGACATCCACATCATCGTCGCCACCAGCCTTCACCGGCGGATGACCCAGCGCGAGATCCGCTACATGCTCGGCGACAAGATCGTCGACGCCTACTGGCCGGAAAAGCTCTACAACCACGACGCCTGCGATCCCGATGGGATGGTCACGCTCGGCAAGACCCGCCACAACGAGGTCGTCGAGACGAACCGCCGCGCTGTCGAGAGCGACCTGGTCATCTACGTCAACATCAACCTCGTCCCGATGGACGGTGGCCACAAGTCGGTCGGCGTCGGTCTGTGCGGCTACGAGAGCCTCAAGGCCCACCACACCCCAAAGACCATCGTCGAGTCGAACTCGTACATGGACCCGAAGAACTCGGCGCTCCATCACTCGGTAAACCGCATCGGGGCGGTGTGCGAACAGCACATGAAGGTGTTCCACATCGAGACGGTGCTAAACAACCGGATGTTCTCGGGGCCGCTCGACTTCCTGATGAAGAACGAGGACGAGTTTACCGAGGCCGATACGCTCAAGTTCCAGGCCATCAAGTGGTCGCTCAAGAAGACCCCGAGGGCGCTGCGCCGCGAGATCTTCATGCGCGTCCCCGCCCCCTACGAGCTGATTGCGGTTCACGCTGGCAAGACCGACCCGGTACACGAGAAGATCCTCGCCAAGTCGTGGGAGCAGTACAGCGTTCCCGTCGAGGGCCAGGCCGACATCCTCATCACCGGCATCCCCTACATCTCGCCGTACAACGTAAACTCGAAGGCGCTCAACCCCCTGCTCGTGCAGGTGATGGCGCTCGGCTACTTCTTCAACATGTACCGCAACAAGTGCCCGCTCAAAAAAGGCGGCACGCTGATCTTTACGCACCCCTGTACCGACGCGTTCGATCCGGTCCATCACCCGAGCTACATCGAGTTTTTCAATCGCCTGCTCCCCGAGTCCCGCGACGCCTATTACCTGGAAAAGCGCTACCAGGACGAGTTCGCCTACAACCCGACATATATCGAAATGTACCGTCGCGGCAACGCCTATCACGGCGCGCACCCGTTCTACATGTACTACTGGGGTCAGGCCGGTCGCGAGTGGTGTGGGGACGTCATCGCCGTGGGAGCCGACAACCGCACGGTGCCCGACCTGTTTGGCTGGAAGCGCGCCGACACCCTTGCCGAAGCCATCGCCATGGGCCGCTCGCGCCACGGTCGCAGCTCGCAGATCACGATGCTGCACCACCCCCCGGTGTTCATCAGCGATGTGAAGTAGTGCGGCTTACCAGCCCGTGGCCGTCTAGCGGGTCTTCTTTTTGGCGGGTACGGCGGCGTCTTTTTGGGCCAGGTAGTCTTCGTAGCTGCCTCGGAAGTCAATCAGTCCGCCGCCTGGCTCGAAGATGAACATGTGATTGGCGAAGGTCTCGATAAGGTTGCGATCGTGGGTGACCACGAACGCAGTGCCCTCGTACTTCACCAGCGCCTCGCCGAGCGCCACAATCGACTCGAGGTCAAGGTGGTTGGTCGGCTCATCGAGCACCAGCACGTTCGGCTGCGTCAGCATCAGCCGCGCAAACATCATCCGCACCGTCTCACCGCCGGACAGCACCTCGGTCGACTTCTGCCCTTCTTCGCCCTTGAACAGCATCTTGCCGAGCAGGCCGCGAATGTCTTGCAGATAGGCGTTGGTGTCGTGTGAGTGCAGCCAGTCGTCAATGGTGGTGTTCTTGGCGATGGCGTCGCCGTGATCTTGGGCGATGTAGCCGATGCTGACGTCTTTGCCCCACTCGATCTTGCCGGCGTCGGGGGCCAGCTCTCCGGCGAGCAAGCGACAGAGCGTGGTCTTGCCGACGCCGTTGCCGCCAACGATGGCGACCTTTTCGCCCTTGGTGACCAGGGTGCTGAAGTTCTCGCAGATCGTGACCTCGGGCCAGCGCTTGGTCAGGCCCTCGATGGTGAGCGTCTGCTTACCGGACGGCTTTTTGACCAGGATCTGGATGTACGGTCGCTCGATGTTCGAGCGCTTGAGGGCGGTCACTTGCAGCTTTTCGATCTGCTTTTTGCGGCTCTGGACCTGCGAGGCTCGGGTACCGGCCCCAAAGCGGGCCACGAAGTCTTGGAGCTGCGCGATCTTCTTGCTGCGATCGGCGTTTTCGGCCTCGATGCGCGAGCGCACCTGGCTCTTGGCCTCGACCATGTCGTCGTAGCCGCCGGTGTACAGGATGATGGTGTTGTAGTCGATGTCGGCGATGTGGGTGCAGATGGCGTTCAGGAAGTGGCGGTCGTGCGAGATGGTGATGAGCACACCCTCGTAGTTACACAAAAAGCCTTCCAGCCAGCGGATCGAGTCGAGGTCGAGGTTGTTGGTTGGCTCGTCGAGGAGCAGCACCTGGGGCTTGCCGAACAGAGCCTGCGCGAGCAGCACCCGCAGCTTGAGTCCACCGGGTAGCTCACGCATCAGCCCATCGTGGGCAGAGGTCGGGATGCCCAGTCCGACCAGCAGCGCCCCGGCATTCGACTCGGCGACGTAGCCATCCTCTTCGCCGATGATCATCTCCAGCTCGCCGAGGTGGCTGCCTTGCTCATCGGTGATCTCGGGTAGCGCCAGCAGCGCTTCCTTTTCGGCCATCGCCGCCCACAGCTTCTTGGCACCGCGCATCACCACATCGAGCACGCGGACGTCTTCGTAGCCGAACTGGTCCTGACGCAGCACCGAGGTCTTCTCGGGTCGCGACACCGAGCCGCCGGTATCCGGCTGTAGATCCCCAGCGAGAATCTTCATGAAGGTGGACTTGCCGGCACCGTTTGGTCCAGTGAGTCCGTAGCGCTTTCCGGGAGTGAAATTGACGCTCACGTCCTCGAACAGCTTCTTCGCGCCGTACGATTTCGTAACCGAGGAGACCTGTAAGTTCGACATGGGGGACGTGTTATACGGGCAGTCTGGGTCTAACGCCTAGAACGAATCGACGCCGATCGGCTACTTCCCGCGATAGACAGCCGGACGCTTTTCCAAAAACGCCGACATGCCTTCCTTCTGGTCTGCGGTCGCAAACAGCTCGGAAAAGAGCTGCCGTTCCTGCGCGTTGCCATCCGACAGCGCCCCTTGCCGCGAGGTATGTAGCGCTTGCTTGGTCTTGGCCACCGCCACCGGTGCCCGCGAGGCCATCTTGTGCGCCAGCTTCTTCGCTTCGCCCAGCAGCTCCGCAGGTGCCGTCAGCCGGTTCACAAGCCCGATCCGCAGCGCCTCCGCAGCGGTGATGTTGTCGCCGGAAAACAGGATCTCGGCGGCCATCCCAAACGGAACCCGACGCGGCAAGCGCTGGCTGCCACCAAAGCCGGGCATGACCCCGATGTTGACCTCGGGCTGACCAAAGCGCGCAGTCTCCGAGGCGAGCAGGATGTCACAGGACATGGCCAGCTCCATCCCGCCACCGAGCGCGAAGCCGTTGACGGCGGCGATCACCGGCTGCGGCAACGATTCCAGCGCGTCCATCACCCGGTGCCCCAGCTCGGCAAAGCTGAGCGCTTCGGCAGGTTGCATCGCCGCCATCGCCGCGATATCAGCACCCGCCACAAACGCCTTTTCGCCGGCCCCCGTCAGCACCACCGCACGCACGCTCTCGCTCACCGCCAGCTCACCGCAGAGTCGGAGCAGCTCCGTCAGCACTTGCTGGTTTAAGGCGTTGAGCGCCTTGGGCCGATTGATGGTAACGATTCGGACCGGACCATCGCTGTCGACAAGCAGCGTCTCAAACTGGCTATTCATCCTGTTCCCCTTGTTGTTTCTGGACGTCGGTGACGCCGCCCACTGTAACGCCTGCCGTCGAGATTCTCAATTCTTCGCAGGCCCCCACAGGACTCACGCAGAAAACTCGGAACAGGTGAACCATAAGACGGCTTACAATTGGTGCCGACCTAGCTTCAGGTGTTGCGAGGTGCAGCAGCCTGATGGCCCTCGCCCACTGGCCATCGTAGATACGCGGAGGAAGAAGCCGTGACCCAGCCGTATTGTTCCATTATCCACCGGATGAGCATCGCTCTGTCCCTCGCAGCCGGAGTGGTGAGCCTCGCCGCAGAGCCAAACCACGCGCTCGCTCAGCTCGAACCGCAACAGGCCGCACCCGTGCAGATTCGCAGCCGCCTAAACGGCATGGTCCTCGACATCGCGGGAGGCAACCGCCAGCCCGGAGCCCCGATCATCGCCTATCCGCCCAAGCAAACCGGCAGCGAAAACCAGCTCTGGGAGATGGTCCCGGTCCGCCACAACTCTGTGATGATCCGCAGCCGCTTAAACGGCTTTGTCCTCGATGTCCGTGGCGGCAATCGCGCCCCCGGTGCCGAGATCATCGCCTACCCCGCCAAAGCGCAAGCGAACGAAAACCAGCTCTGGGACGTGGTTCCAGCACCAAACGGTGCGGTGTTCATTCGCAGCCGGATGCATGGCCTGGTCTTGGACATCAAGGGAGGCAATCCCGCCCCCGGTGCGGCCATCATCGCGTGGCCCGCCAACCCGCAAGGGAGCCCGAATCAGCTCTGGGATGTCGTTCCGGTACAGCCGATCTTCGTGCCACCGCATCCGCATCATCCGCCGCATCACCAGCCGCCTCCGCCGCCCCCGGTGAAACAAGCCCGCGAAGCCGGTCCGATCTGGAACAACGGCGATGCCAACGGCAAGTGTCCGTCAGTCTGCGCGCCTCCTGCTTCCTGGTCAGGTGGTTGGTGGACTACGGTGCCCAATCGGATGTCGGTCTGTGAGTGCCTGGTGCCGGTCGCGTATCCGCCTCCTCCTCCGCCACCGCCGCCGCCGCCTCCTCCTCCACAGGTCATCACCAAGGAAGCGGGACCAATCTGGAACAACGGCGATGCCAACGGCAAATGTCCAATGGTCTGTGGGCCGCAGATGCGCTGGACGGGTCAGTGGCGAACCACCGTGCCGAACCGGATGTCGGTCTGCGAATGCGCCTATCCGTAAACTGACTCCCTTCTAGACAGTTCTCGACTCCGGTGGCTGAAAGTAGACAATGCCGCCATGTCGACGCCTCCCTCTGAGCGATGGAAACTTCGCAGCACCGAGCTTCTGACTGCGCTGGCAGCGAGTCCAAGCGGTCTATCGTCAGGGGAAGCGGAAGCCCGGCTAAAAACCTACGGCACCAACGCGCTTGTCGCCACCCGCAAGCTGTCTGCACTCCGGCTGTTTGTGGGTCAGGTGAAAAGTCCGCTGGTCCTGCTTTTGGTCTTTGCGGGTGGAGTCTCCCTGCTGGCCGGGGAGTGGGTCGATGCCGGTCTTGCGCTCGCCATCGTTGCAGCCAGCAGCCTCATCGGAACCTGGCGAGAATACGATGCGGGGCGAGCCATCGAAAGGCTCAAGTCGATGGTGGTCTCTCGGACACGGGTGTTGCGCGATGGACAAAGTACGCTGGTCCCAAGCGCGCTGGTGGTTCCGGGGGATGTGGTTCTGCTCTCTGCGGGGACACTCATTCCTGCGGATGGAGTCCTGCTAGAAGCCAATGATTTCTTTGTCAGTCAAGCCCTGCTCACCGGTGAAGCGCTACCTGTCGAAAAGCGAGCAGAGTCAGCAGCAGAGCCAGCAGCAGAGAGCCTCCGTCCGACCGAACGGAAGGATGCTGTCTTTCAGGGAACCAACGTCCGCAGCGGCAGCGCCAAATGTCTGGTCATTTACACCGGACGCGGCACCATGTTTGGAGCGATTGCAGACAAGCTGAACCTCCGTCCACCGGAAACAGACTTTGATCGCGGACTCCGCCACTTCGGCAACCTGCTGGTGGTGACCATGCTGATCATGGTGCTCGGCGTGGTGGTCGTAAACGTCGCTCTGCACCGTCCCCTGTTTGACTCCCTATTGTTTGCGATTGCCCTGGCGGTAGGACTTGCTCCCGAAATGCTCCCCGCCGTCCTAAGCGTCAACCTCGCCAAGAGCGCGCAAGCCATGAGCCGCAAAGGAGTCTTGGTTCGTCGGCTCAACGCGATCGAAAACTTTGGAGCGATGGACGTACTGTGCACCGACAAAACGGGCACCCTCACCGTTGGTGAAGTAAAGCTCTCGGGCAGCTTCGATCCCGCTGGAGTGGAGTCCCCCGACGTGCTCCGTGAAGCTGCCGTGAATTCTCACTTTGAGACCGGGCTCAATAATCCGCTCGATGAAGCGATTGAAGCAGCAGCACAGATCGATCAAACAGGAATCGAAAAAATCGATGAGATTCCCTATGACTTTCTCCGCAAAAGACTGTCGGTGGTAGTGAAGGAATCGGGAGTCCTGCGGATGATTACCAAAGGAGCGGTCGCCTCCCTGCTCGATGCCTGTCTGTTGGCTCCAGAGGAACGCAAAGCGCTGCTCGACCGCGCCGAAGAGTGGGGATCGCAGGGCTATCGGGTACTCGGTGTCGCGACCAAGATGACGGAGTCCAAACCGACCTGGCATCGCGAAGACGAAGTAGCGCTCACGTTCCGAGGATTCCTGACGTTCTTTGATCCGCCGAAACCGAGTATCCGCGACACGCTCACCGAACTACAGCGATTGGGAGTCTCCCTCAAACTGATTTCGGGAGACAGCCGAGCGGTCAACATTCACCTGGCGAAGTCGGTCGGACTCCGCGCTGACGAAGTCCTCACTGGGGCCAATCTGGATGACCTGAGCGATGAAGCCTTGTGGGCACGAGTAGAGTCCACAGATGTCTTTGCGCAGGTCGATCCCAACCAAAAGGAGCGCATTATTTTGGCGCTCAAAAAGCGCGGCCACGTAGTCGGTTATATGGGAGACGGAATCAACGATGCACCCGCGCTGCATGCAGCAGATGTCAGCATCTCCGTTGATTCTGCGGTCGATGTGGCCAAAGAAGCGGCCGACTTTGTACTACTCGAGTCAAACCTCGACGTGCTGCGCGGCGGAATCTTGGAAGGCCGCACGACCTTCGCCAACACGCTCAAGTACATCCTGACCACCACCAGCGCCAACCTCGGCAACATGCTCAGCATGGCGGTCACCTCCGTCTTTTTGCCATTCCTACCTCTGCTCGCCAGCCAGATCCTGCTAAACAACTTGCTGTCAGACGTTCCCGCGATGGCGCTCGCCGGAGACTCCGTGGATGCCGAGCTGATTCAGACTCCGCGCCGCTGGGACATGACCTTCATCCGTCGCTTCATGATCCAGTTCGGAATGCTTAGCTCGCTGTTCGACTTGCTAACCTTTGGGATGCTCCTAAAGCTGTTTCAGGCGAACGTCGAGACCTTCCGTACCGGCTGGTTTGTCGAGAGTCTGCTCACCGAGTTGGTGATTGCGCTCGTAGTCCGAACCCGCCGTCCCTTCTTTAGAAGTCGTCCGGGCAAGTCGCTGCTCGCGCTGACCGTGATCGTTGCAGCGATCGATCTGGCGATTCCTTACCTGCCCTATGCGCGGGTGTTCGGATTCACACCACTGCCACTGCCACTGCTGCTTGCGCTCGTCGGGGTTACCATGCTCTACGTAGCATCGACCGAGCTACTCAAGCTGGTCTTTTATCGCGCCCACAAGCTAGTGCAGAACCGTCCGTAGTCGCGAGATTCCCATTCCCAACGTCAGATCGCTGTCGCTCTCAAAGGAAGAGAACCGGAGTCCCATTCCCAACAGCGCCCGTACGCCTCCTTTGCCATCCGAAAAGTTCAGGAAGTAGTGATTCTTCACCTCACCACGCGCCGTAACTCGCGCATGGGAATCGGGCAGGGAAAAGAAGACCTGAACCTGGGTTCCTAGCGGCAGCGGCTCGCGCACTTCAACCATCATCCCACCCGTTGAGACATTGCGCGCAATCGCCGACACTTCGCCGAACGACTCACCGCGCAGCGCCACCGCAAAGGCCTTGTCAAAACGCATGCTGCGGCGTTTTTCGACTCGCGTAGGTGCTCCCGAAGGAACGTGGGCACGGGTCGAACGACCGCTGGCGGGTCGACCACTGGCGGGTCGACCGCTGGCAGGTCGACCACTGGCGGGTCGACCACTCACAGGACGACCACTGGCAGGGCGAGCTGACTGACTCGATGAGGATTTGGCGGAAGACTGCGGCAGCGTGGGCTTCATGACCCAGACCCTAGTGCGGTAAGTCAAGGAAGTCAAAAATCTTACGTTGTCCTACATGGTCACACGCTGTGCGCCCACACATGACACAGCAACACTTAGAGCGCCTAACAGAACCGAAATAGCAGCCTCGGCAGCATAACTTTACAGCG
>CALLYL010000116.1 GCA_937859535.1 uncultured Myxococcales bacterium | reverse complement strand
ACCCACGCCAGCCGCAACCCGCTCGCGCTGTTCAACAACCCGCTCACCGTCGAAGAAGTGATGGCATCGGAGGAGGTCTTCGATCCGCTGACCCGCTTCCAGTGCTGCCCGCCGACCTGCGGTGCCGCTGCCGCGATCATCGCCTCGGAAGATTTCGTCCGTCGCAAGGGTGTAAGTGGAGCCGTCCGCATCCTCGCCCAGCAGATGACCACCGACGTAAATACGGTGTTCTCGGACAGCATGATCCAGATGATCGGCTACGACATGGCCAAGACCTGCGCCGCCGACCTGTACAAAAAGGCGGGCCTCGGTCCGCAGGATGTCCAGGTCGTCGAGCTACACGACTGCTTTACGACCAACGAGCTGCTCACCTACGAAGCGGTCGGTCTGTGCCCCGAAGGCGGTGCCGAGCAGTTCATCTGGGATGGCCAGAACACCTACGGCGGCAAGTACGTCACCAACCCCTCGGGCGGTCTGCTGTCGAAAGGTCACCCACTCGGAGCCACCGGCCTCGCCCAGTGCGCCGAGCTGACCTGGCAGCTCCGAGGCCAAGCCGACAAGCGTCAGGTCGAGGGGGCCAAGGTCGCGCTCCAGCACAACCTCGGCCTCGGTGGTGCCTGCGTCATGACGATGTACGGTCGCGACTAGTCGCAAGCCGGGCCACGGCCGGGACAATCAGCAGCGCCGCCAGCAGACACGTCACTTCCCCCAGACACGCCACCTTCCCAAACGACTGAAGCGCCCGGTTCTGCGCCAAAAGCAGCGAGCTGTAGCCAATGATCGTCGTCAGCGAGCACAGGCTGACCGCCGAGCCGGTCTCGGCCAGAATCTGCGGCAGCGTCAACCGCGAGACGGCAGCCGCCCGGCAGCGCGCCCACAGATTGGTCGCGTACTCGACGCCGATCCCAATCGTGATCGGCAGCGCCACAAAGTTCAAGAAGTTCACCTTTAGGTCCAAATGCGCCACCGCCCCGAGCAGCCACAAAAGGCCCACGCTGAGCGACAGCAGCACCGGCCACGCACCACGCAGCCCAAACGTCGCAAACACCAGCAGCACCGTCAGCAAAAGGCAGCGCTCGGTCAGCTTCGGGCCGTCGCGCATGATGACCTCTAGCATCGCGGCAAACAGCGTCGATGAGGACGCCGCCACCCAGCGCTTGCCCTCGGCCTCGACCGTCAGCGAGCGCGCCAGCCGAATCAGCTCGCGGCCATCGCTTTCGTTGAAACGACTTGGGTCGGCGTCGATGCCGATGAGTCGCCCGGTCTGGCCGTCGACCTCGGTAAAGGCCTCGCGAATCCGCCGAGGCAGATCCGACACCGTGAGCAGGCGCAGCTCCGCTGGAGGCCGAAAGTCCCGCAAGTCCGCCCACTCCTCATCGGAGATCAGCCGCCGATAGCGGTCGAGCTTGTCGGCAATCCGCCGCAACATGACGAGCTTTTCCCCCTGCTGCTGCGGCAGCACCGATCGCAGCGTCCGCACCGCCTGCAAGATCCGCTTGTCACCGAGCGCTCGGTCTTGGGCAAGCAGCGCCTCCGCCACGACATCGGCTTGCTCCGGCTTATCGACCAGCAGCACCCCGTCACGCCCGATATAGCCTGCACCGACGTTGCCGAGCCCCAGGTCGTACATCAGCCGCCACCGGCGCTCGACGTTTTTGTCCTGCGTTCGCAGCTTCGAGAAGTCGTATTCGAGCGGGGCCGCCGCAAACCGCAGCGCCGGCTTGGCCAAAAGCCCCAGCGATGCAAGCGTCAGCAGCAGCACCCACCCCGGACGCCGCTCAACCAGTCGACCCAGCCCACCCAGGATTCGCCCGAGCAGCGGCGGTTTCGGCGGACTCAGCAGCCCCACCGCCCGTCGATCCATCACCACCAGCAGCGGTGGTAGCAGCACAAACGAAAGCACCCAGCACACAAGCATCCCCACGCCCCCGACCAGTCCAAACTGCGACAGCCCGCGCAGGTCCGTCCCAAGCAGCGTCCCGTAGGCAATGCTCGCCGCCAGCGCCGCCGACAGTGTCGAGCCGAGCGCCCCTTTCACCCCGCACCGCAGCGACTCGATCTGGGTCAGCCCGCCGCGCAGCCCCTCGCCATAGCGACTGAGCAGCACAATCGGGGTGTTGATGCCGTTGCCCAGGATGATCGCGATCAGAAACGCGGTGTTGGCATTTAAGTAGCCGAGCGCAAAGCGAGCCAGCAGCAGCGACAGCAGCACCCCGAGCAGCGCCGGAACGCACGAGTACAGCACGTAGCGCAGCCGTCGGAAGTGCAGAAACATCGTCAGCAGCACCAGCACCATCGTCAGCGAGGTCGCCGCCGTCAGATCCGACCGCACCCCTTGCTGTTCCTCGATCGCCATCGCCACCGCGCCGCTGTACTCGACGCGCAGCTCTTTGTGAAACTGGGTCGGCCCGGCCCGCCGCACCAGATCGTCGACCGCCGCAATCATCTGGCTATCGTCCGCCGAGGCGAGCCCGCTGCCTCGCCGCCACAGCATGATCCCCAGGTGATGCATGCGCGGGTCGGGGTAGTCGTCGCTCTTCGCCGAAGGATGAAACTCGAAGTAGGGGCTGTCATCACGCGGCGGCAGCCGACGATTGATGCCATCGCGGAGCTTCTTCAGCTCGGCCTCGGGATCACCTTCCAAATCGACGAGCAAGGGGTTGGTCCGCCCCCCGAGCAGTCGGTCGAGGAGCTGCTCCGCCTCGCCAAGCTCGGAAAGCTCGGCGTAGTGCCACTTGTGCAGCGCCGCCGCATCGGCCACCTCGGTATCGGGGCGATAGGTGACCTCCGAAAACAGCTTGCCCACCAGCGATTGCAACGCAGGCCGCAGTGCCTCTGCAAAGCGTCGGTTCGCCTGCCGATCCGGACTCTCGATGATCAGCACCAAGTTGGTCGAGCTAAGCTGCCGAGGCATCACCTCGCGAATCGCCACCGCCGCCGGATGATCCTTGGGCAAAAGCTCCGTAAAGTCCGTCCGCAGCTCAAGCTGCGACACCGGAACCACCGCCAAAAGCCCAAGCAGCCCCACAAACAACAGCACCGCCCACGGCCACCGCTCAACCACCCGCCAGTACGCCCCCGCGACCCGAGAGAGCCCCCACCACCGTTTTCGATTTCCGCTACGCATCACCAAGCCGCGACGTAGCACTGCGCGGGGGAAGGAAGCAAGTCAGCGCATCCGTCCTCTCAATCCGTCTAGCGCACTCCGAGAATCGAGTTCTCGTTGGCATCGCTCACAAACAGTTCGCCCGAAGCCGACACCGCCAGCCCGATCGGCCCATTCAGTCCGGCGGGCAACGGACCAGGTTTCACTCCGATCTGACCCGCAACCCCGACCAGCGTTGTGACAGTAGCGGTGGCGAGGACCACTCTGCGAACGGTCCCGGCAGCAGAGTCGGAGACATAGAGGTTGCCGGCGCGGTCCGCCGTCAGACCCTGGATTGCACCGAAGCGTGCGGCGGCACCGATGCCATCCGTGCTGCCTGCCATCCCGACCGTCCCGATCGGCGTTGTCACTACCCCCGTCGAAATCACCACCTGGCGAATGACGCGGTTGGACAGATCAGCGACATACAGGTTCCCGGCCCCGTCCGCCGCCACATCACGAGGGTTGTTGAACAGCGCAGCGGCTCCCACGCCATCGGTGCTGCCGGTCACACCGGCCAGGCCAGCCAGCGTCGTCACCACACCTGTGGCAAGCACAACCTTGCGGATGATGTGGGTGCCAGCATCTACGACATACAGGTTGCCGACACCGTCGAGAGAAATACCTCGGGGAGAAGTGAAGCGTGCGGCAGCTCCCGTACCATCGGTACTACCCGCCATCCCAGCCGTCCCAGCCAAGGTCGTCACCACCCCGGTAGAAATCACCACCTTGCGAATGACCTGGTTGCCACCATCGGCAACGTACAGATTACCGGTGGTGTCCGCCGCCAGTCCCCACGGGGCGTTGAAGCGTGCGGCAGCTCCCGTACCGTCTGCGCTGCCGGCCATGCCGCTCATCCCGACCAGCGTCGTCACCGCACCCGTCGCCGTCACGATTTGGCGTATGGTCTGGTTACCGGCGTCAGCGACATACAGGTTCCCGCTGCCATCCATCGCCAGACTACGCAGCGAGCCGAAGCGTGCGGCAGCTCCCGTGCCATCAACGTTGCCGCTAGCGCTCGCCGCACCGCCTACGGTCGTCACAGCGGCAGTCAACGCCGCCACCTTGCGAATCGTACCGTTCCCCGAGTCAGCCACATACAGATTGCCACTGCCATCGAGCGCCACTCCCTGGGGATAGCTGAAGCGAGCGGCACCACCGATCCCGTCGACACTGCCTTGCCCGAGCGATGCGCCGGCCACCGTCGTCACCGCACCAGTCGACAGAACCAGCTTACGGATGGAGTGATTGTTGGTGTCGGCGATGTACAGATTGCCGGAGCGGTCCAGCGCCAGACCACCGGGAATGTTGAATCGTGCGACCGATCCCGTACCGTCGGTTAGACCGCTCATTCCTGCCGTACCTGCCACCGTCGTCACGACGCCGGTCGCGATGACGATCTTGCGGATCGTTTGGTTGAACGAGTCACAAACATACAGAGCACCGGCACCGTCGAACGCCACTCCCACAGGTTGCTTGAATCGTGCGACGGCACCTGTGCCATCGGTGCTGCCGATCGTGCCAGCCGTCCCGGCCAGGGTTGTCACAGCGCCCGTTGCAACCACTACCTGGCGAATCGTACCGTTGGTCGAGTCAGCAACGTACAGGTTGCCGACGCCGTCATACACCAGTCCCTGGGGAGTATTGAAGCGTGCGGAAGCCCCCGTGCCATCGGTACCAGCGGGCACACCGGCCATTCCCGCCAGCGTCGTCACAGCACCTGTCGCGATAACCACCTTGCGGATCGTGTGGTTGCTGGAATCGGCGATGTAGACGTTACCAGCGCCGTCCGCAGCCACGGCTCCGGGCGCTCTGAACCGAGCCGCAGTGCCTGAACCATCCACGGAACCGATTTGCCCAGACAGGCCAGCCACCGCTGTCACGGCACCCGTCGAAAGGACCATCTGTCGAAGGGTGTTGTCCTGGTTATCTACGACATAAAGGGTACCAGTGCCGTCCACTGTCACACCCATGGG
>CALLYL010000115.1 GCA_937859535.1 uncultured Myxococcales bacterium | reverse complement strand
CCCAGGTCATGCTCGGCTCGATCGCCTCTGAGTTTGGCCCGCGTACTATCTAGCCAACGATTCGCCGCTTTCCCCTGCCGACCCGCACGGCTTGCGACGCTCATCCCGGAAGTACGGGGGAAGCCGCGCCGCCCGATCTTGTACCAACCGGTACACCACAGGAAGAATCCATCGACGACGATGCGGCAGTTCCCAAACCACCGCCGTCGGGTGTATCGTAATTAGCAAGATGATCCGGGCTGGTTTCATTCTCTGTGTAGTGCTGCTGCTCTGCGGCACCACCGATGCGCGGCGCAAGAAGCCGATCGAAACCCCTCCCGCAGAAGCAGCGACTCAGTCCGCACCGATCGACGCCAAACCGGCGGACTCGACCCCGGCTGCACCCGCAGCGTCAGCGATGCCAAGTGGAGCGACGCAGAGCCCACCGGTTCAAAGCAAGGACGATCTGCCCAAGAAGCCGCGCACCAAGGCCGAGATCGATGCCACGCTCGCGGAAGCAGCCTCGATGTTCAAAGCTGGCCAGCACGTCGAGGCCGCCGACAAGCTGATGCTGGTCTATGAGTCCGATCCGCAGCCGCTGCTCCTGTTCAATGCCGGGCAAGCGTATCGACGCGCCAAGCGGCCCAAGCAAGCAAAAGAGGCCTATCAGACGTTTCTTTCTGTCGCCCCAAATCACGCGCTCTGTCCCGAGGTACGTGGCTACGTGCGCGACATGGATACGCTCCTGGAACTGCAACAGCGCGAGCAGCAGATCTCGCTTCAGCTTCAGCAGGAAAAGGAAGTGGCGACCTCTGCCCAGCAAGCGCTTCAGCAGGAACGGAGTAGGCCGATCTACAAGCGACCGCTGTTTTGGGGCCTGGTCGCCGGTCTAGGAGTCGCGGTGCTCGCTGGAGTCACCGCTGCCGGAGTCATTGGGGTGCGCGTGCAAGCAGATGTCAAAGCCGACATCCAGAAGTAGCGCCGCCGTTCGGTAAGGAGGTATCGCAATTGTCTCTTCAAAGCTGGATTCTTCACGGTGCGATCCTCGCGGCCAGCGTGGCAGGGGGCATGGGATGCAGCCTTCCCGAATACAAGCTCCTCGTGAGCAACATTCCCGAGGGCTCGACCCGGATCGAGGCAGCGATCTATCTGCCGCAGTCCAGCAAGCTCCTCCGCGACCAGGTCTCGGCGGAGATCCCGGCGGGCAAAGTCCCGCTCTCGGTCCTTTTGGATCTGCAAGGAACGGTCGATCAACCCGAGCGTGCGGTCTTTGGCGTGGCGACCCGCGATGCCAGCGGCTGCATCACCGCCACCAGCAACACCGCGCCCGTGGCCCCTTCTCAATCGGTGGCCGATGTCCCGGTGCGGATGATTCCGCTCGTGAATCCCAGCGCTGCCACCGATCGCTGCAACAAAAGTCCACCGATCTTGGTCGACGTTCAGCGTGAGGAGCTGGGCTACTTCGGAAATGCTGACAAACGACTGCTGCTGGGAGGCTGGGGCTTTGTTCCGACCGACCAAGTCACCATCAAGAGTCAGATTCAGTTTTCCCAGACCCTGTGCCGAAGCCAGTGTCGGATGCGCTGCCCGGACGTCAAGCCGTGCTCAAACTCCAACCTCGGCACCATGTGTCAGACCGGCTGCTCACTCACCGGCACCATGGAATACGCGGGCCCCGGACTGCTGCTGCTGCATCTTCCCGAGCAGACCGGAGTGCAGGAGCCACCGCCGCCGCCACCGCAGATGACGCTGGCCCGGCTGGATGTCTCTGGAGCTGAGCTACTCGGATCGCCGATCGCCGTCACGGTGACCGCAGCAGACGGTAGTGCCGTAACAACCTTTGTAGAGCAATAGCCGGTGCCGCAGGCCCCCCTCACGTGCCGCGATGGAGCCAAACATGTCCAGATTGAACGCGCTTCGCAAAACGCCTCGCTCCAGCGCCTTGCACCTGGCCGGACTGCTCACGCTGGCTGCGGCAAGCTGCGGACTCCCTGAGTATCGGATGCTGGTCAGCAACATCCCAAAGGATGGCAAGGCGCTGGAGGTCGCCGCCTATGTGCAGGCCACCCCAACCAGCGAAGGCGCGCTCCCCAGCGACCGGATCGTGGCCGACATCCCTTCGGGTCGGAGCGACCTGATTGTCAGCGTCAACTTGCGAGGTCTTTACAACTCCCCAGATAGCGCGGTGTTCGCAGCGATTGTGCGTGACGCGGGCGGCTGCATCACGGCGGTTGGCTACACCGCTCGCGCCGCGCCCTCCCCCACCGTGGCCGACGTCGAGCTGCCGCTGCTTGTGCCAAGATTCCCAGCTCTAAGCCGCCAGCGCTGCAGCACGACCGGCCCGATCCTCCTCGATGTCCAGCGTCAGGAGCAGGGTCCGTATGGGAAGACCGACTTCCGCCTGCTCCTCGCGGGCTGGGACTTGGCCCCGACCGACCAAGTCACCGTACAGAGCCAGATCGTGCTTCAGCCGACCTCCTGCCAGTTTCAGAGCTGCACCGATCGCTGCCGAGAAACCGTCTCGTGTCTCGACGCAGCCGGTGGCCCGGTCCTGTGTCGGACCGGCTGTACGCTCACCACCATCGCCGAGTACCTGGGCCCGAGTCGTCTCATCCTCCACATCCCCGAAGCGGACAATGTCGTTCAAGACTGGGCGGGAGGACGAACGCCGATCAGGGAGTCCGCGACGCTAGCGACCATGCGCGGCAGTCCATTCCAGGTCACGATTCTGCGCGCCTCCAACAGCCAGTCGAGCAGCTACACCGAGTCCAAAGCCAGCCCCTGAACGACCGCCTACCACCTCGCCACACAAGCAGCTCCCTGTAGAACACACGATGCCGCCCACATGGGATGGCGATTGGCCGCCCCCAGTTGCAGCTTGTGCGACACCAGAGGGCGGCTTGGTGCTACAAGCCAGCGCACCACATCCCGTTTCTACTGTGACTGTGAGGTTGTTCATGTCTTGGCGCGCACGTTGGTCAGGGGCTTCTGGTGTAGGGCGACTCCTCTTTGCGGCAGGTCTTTGGGCCATGCTCACCGTGACGTTTGCATCTTCGGCGGCGACTGCGGCCCAGTGTCCCAACGTACACATTGTGCTCGACCGCTCCGGCTCGATGACCTCCGCGATGGCGGGCGGTGGAACGCGCTGGTCCGCCGCGACCCAGACGATCAACAAGCTGGTGGGACTGGCCGATCCGCTGCGGGCTGCCAAGATCGGTCTGGCGCAGTTTCCAAACGCAGGCTGTGACTCCCTGCTCTCGGTCCGTCCCGACTACTCCACCAAAGCGTCGATTGCGTCGGCCATGGCGGCCTCGATGCCAGGCGGCTCGACCCCCAGCGGCACCGCCATTCGTGACGCCGCTGCGCTGACCGAGCTAAAAGACAGCACCCGCAAGCAGTACATCATCCTGCTTACCGATGGCGGCCCAGGGTGCGGCGGCGAGCCAGATACCGTCACCGGGACCGTCAATCAAATCACCCTGGCACGCAGCGCATCGCCGTCGATTGGAACCTATGTCGTCGGCGTGGGGGATGGACTGTCCAGCGGTGAACAGCTTGCGCTCGGACAGATGGCGACCGCCGGTGGGTATCCCGAGGCGACCCCGGCTCGCTATTACAAAGGAACCACGGCGACTGAGCTGGAGTCATCGCTGACCAAGATCATGATTGCCATCCAGACCGAAAATGCCGGCTGCGTCGATGCCACGCCCGCTGACATGGCCGGGCCTACGGATCTGGGAGTGCCCGCTGACCTGAAGCCTCCGTCGGACCTGGCGATGACTCCCATGGATCTGTCGATGACCTCGATGGATCTCGCGATGACTCCGTCGGATCTGTCGATG
>CALLYL010000114.1 GCA_937859535.1 uncultured Myxococcales bacterium | reverse complement strand
CCACCGTTTCGGTTCGACAGTGGCAAATATTGTACTCTAAACTGTCGCCGATCTGCGGAGATCGTGCCGGGCTTTTCGTGGATGAAGATCTTTGCCCGTCCACAAGATCACTTGGATCAAGTGAAGCTGGTGCAGGAAAAGCAGGTCGAGATGCGACAAGCGCTGTTCCGTCACGTAGATTTTTCTGCGTGTGGTCGCGCGCTCGACTTTGGCTGCGGATTTTCGACCGACATCCTGCATCTGGCCAAGCAGCACCCTCAGCTAACGCTCGACGGATATACGATTTCACCGGAGCAAGCGGAGGTCGGACGGCAGCGGGTCAAAGGGCAAGGGCTGCAAGACCGAGTGCAGGTGTACTGCCGAGACAGCGCGCAAGAGCCCTTTCCCGGACGATACGACCTGGTGTTTGGATTCGAGGTGGCGCACCACATCAAGGACAAAGCCGCGCTGTTTGCCAACATCGGAGAGCACCTAGCGCCCGGTGGAACCCTCGTACTGGCGGACTTTATCTCCAACGTCGCCTTTGAGATCGAGCACGATGCGTCGTCGTCGTTCTTCCTGATGGTCGAGCAGTGGACGGAGCTGTTGTCCGCGCACGGGCTACAGGTGCAAGACGTACTGGACATCAGTCGGCAGATATCGAACTTCCTGCACGATCCAGAGTTCGACGAGCACCTGGAGCAGATGAGGAGAGCGGGAGAGGACGAAAACGTGCTGGTGTCGTTCCAGTCCTACGACCGGCTGGGCAAGATGCTAGACCGAGGCCTGGCGAGCTACATCCTGCTGTCGGCCACGAAAGTTACGGACGCGCCCCTCGAATCTCTCCGCTCGCACAATCGCCAGCAGCTAAGCAGCCTCCTTGCGTACGTTCCTCCGTCGAGCAGTCAAGTTGCAGAGAGCGAAGAGAGTCAGCTTCTCTACAGCGCAGAGTGGCGTCGTTCTTCGCTTCCTGTCGAGTCCGCGCCGAGCGCTGGCTGGCTGCTGGTTGCGCAGAAGGGACAGACGACGACTGCGCTGGCACAGCTCCTCGCCAGCCGAGGGATACGCTGTGTTCAAGTGGAGTCAGGCGATCGCTACGAGCCAGTTGGCGTCGATCGCTACCGAATGCCGCTGACAAGTGCCTCGCTCCGCCAGCTCTTGCAGCGTGCATTTGGACACGATCAGCCCTGCACGCGCGCAGTGTTTCTGTTGGCCCTGGATCAGTCGCAGCCACACAGTCAAGTAGACTTGGGCGATTCCGTCGTCGAGCTATGCGGAGCAGCAACGAGCCTGGTTCAAGCCCTCGTGGCACATGGGTTTCGCTCACCGCCGCGTCTGTACCTGGTGACACAAGGCGCCGTATCGGTGGATGCCAGTGGACCCGTTCGCGTCGAGCAATCGGCACTTTGTGGTCTGGGAAAGACGATCGCCCTCGAACATCCAGAGCTGCGCTGCACCAGGCTGGACATCGATCCGACAGCAGCTGTTCCCGTCGAGCCGCTGCTCCGTGAGCTGTGTAGTGCGGACCGTGAAGACCAGATCGTGCTGCGCGGTGCGGACCGCTACGTCGCTCGCTTGGTCCACGCGCCGAGTGCGTGGAACACAAAAGACCAGCAGCCCCTTCTGATTCATGCGGATCGAAGCTATCTCGTCACGGGAGGTCTTGGCGGCTTGGGACTCACGGTGGCGCGCTGGCTGGTTCAGCGAGGTGCGGGTCTGGTCTTTCTGGCCAGTCGTCACAGCGCAGGACAGGCGGCCCAAGAGACGCTGCGCGAGCTCAATGCCGAGGCGAAGCGAGTCATCGCGGTGTCCGCAGATGTCTCTGTCCCGCAGCAAGTGACGACCCTGCTTGCCCAGATTGCGCAGAGCGGAAAACCCCTTGCGGGCATCGTCCATGCAGCCGGAGTCCTTCACGACAAGACCCTGGTCGAGCAGTCAAACGATCTGTTCCGCGAAGTGTTGGCCCCAAAAGCGCTGGGAGCCTGGAACCTTCATCAGCAGCTCGGAGCGACTCCGCTCGACTTCTTTGTGATGTACTCATCTGCTGCATCGCTGTGTGGATCTCCAGGACAAGGAAACTACTGTGCAGCGAACGCGTTTCTCGACGGACTGGCGCAGCAGCGTCGCTCCGAAGGGAAGCCAGCGGTAAGCATCCAGTGGGGCGCGTTTTCTGATGTCGGAATGGCTGCAGCCAAGGACAATCGCGGCAAGCGCGTGGCGGGAATGGGCGTCGCAAGCTTGACGCCTGCTGAGGGTCTGGTGTTTTTGGAGCGTCTGTCCGTTGGTCCTGTATCGTGCATCGGTGTGATGAGGCTCAATGCGCGACAGCTGGTGGAGACCATGCCGAGCGCTGCAGGCTTGCCCTTCTTCGCGGATCTCGCCAAGGGGGCAGGGGGGCAAAAGCGCCTTGGTAAGTCCAGTCAGAAGCTGCTCGATGCGATTCGGGACGCATCCGTGACCGACAGACCACGCATGCTGCTCAATCATCTGTGCGAGCAGTTTGGCCTCGTCCTCCAGCAGGAGCCGAGCCGACTGGATCCGCAAGCTCCGTTTCAGACCATGGGTGTGGACTCGCTGATGAGCCTGGAGATCCGCAACCGCGTGGAAGAGACATTGGGAGTCCGGCTGGGAGCGACGGTGCTCTACACCTACGCCAACCTGACAGCGCTGGGTCAGCATGTCCTTGAGCGCTTGGGTCTTTCGGATGTCGCAGACAGCGAACCGGTCAAAGCTTCCGTCGAAAAGCCCTCTCTGCCGGACAGCGAGCAGATGGACCAGCTCTCTGACGAAGCACTGGCAGAGCTAGGCAAAGCCCTCTTGTCCTAAACCCGACTACGGCCAGCCGGCCAACATTTCGAGGCCAAGAACGAACCGACTCGATAAATAGACACGTACCTGATGGAGGTTGCGGGAAACCGTCCGCTGTCGTCTCTGGGATCGGAACCATGGTGCGGAACCGATGCGAGCTTTGACGATTGGGGGGCCTATTGCTCTCGGCCACCTGCAAGGCAAGCTTGTTCGGGTCGTTCCCTCTCAAGGACTCCTTTCCGATCAAGTGGCAAGGAGTACGGAAGACGGATGAACGGACTCATATGTGAACGCGCAACGAACTGCGCCCGATCAACGCGACGCAAGACGCCAGCGACGAGACAGAGCACGAACGGAGACTTATTTGGATGGGTGCTAGTCGCTGGTGCAGCTGCCGCTATCGAAGCGAAAGAAGCGAGTGTGAATCGGGGCGTAGAGCGCGTTGCCCAGCAGGATTCCGGCGAGCGACCACGCCGACAGCCACTGGCCATCGCCAAGCTGTACAAACGCGATGGATGGACAGGCGCCGCATAGGGCCCAGCCAATGCCAAACAAGATGCCGCCAGCAACCGTGCCTTTGTGGATCGGACGCGGTGCCCAGCTGGGGCGCTGTAGCTTGGCAATGATCGCAAAGCCGAGCGTCAAGATCACAACGCCTGCGCCAAAGCCCAGAAACAGCCGCAGGCTGGCAAAGGTGAACATCTTGTGGACTTCATCCCAAGAGCCAAAGCCGATGCGGTGAAGACAGAATCCGAACAGGAGCCCCACGGCTGCTGTGCCCAGTGTGTCCTTCATCGCAGGGCTCCGAGCAAGAGCGAGGTGAGGATGCCTGCACCAAGAAACGAGGCGGTGGCCAGGAGGCTTCCGGGCTGCAAGCGACTGACTCCGCACAGGCCGTGTCCTGAGGTGCAGCCACCGGCCATCCGCGTTCCGAAACCGACCAGCAGTCCGCCGCCAAACAGGACGGCGCCAAGCCAGAGCGGATTGTGTCCAAAGGTCGCAAAGAACAGGGCGCGATCGGAGTGCGCCTCCGCTAGGTGTGCGGACAGTGCTGCGCCAAGCGTGATGGCCAAAAAGAACAGCAGGTGAACGGGGACACTCTGCTTGGGCTTTGAGGGGGACGTTGGCGCGGGCTCTGCTTGGGCGGCACGCTCGGTATCTAGCTGGGCGGCTTGCTCTTCAGATAGACCGAACTCTGCGATCGTCGCAGCCCGCAGCGCTTCTAGTAGATCCGCTTCGGACAGGCTCTCTTTGGATTCCTTGGTTTGCTTCCAGTGTCGCAGTGCATCCGTGAGCGCAGTGAGCCGACCAGAGACAGCAAACATTCGCCCGAGCAGCAGCCAGTGAGTCAGCGCAACCCCCGACAGCGCCAGCGCACAGAGCCAGATGGGCCAGTACGTCATTTTACGACCTTCTTCAGGAGCACTCCGCTCGGCAGTAGATTATCAGGAACCCACGCCTCGCGCAGACTTCGCTGATAGCGCGCACAGCGCGTGTAGTCGCTCCTACAGTAGTTGGTCTTCCACACAGCCAGCGTTCCACCCATTGAAAAGAGCGGAAACAACCGGCAGCTCGCTTCGTGAGGACACTGCGGCATCTTGTTCCACCTACAGACCCAGAGGTTAGGAAAAGTAAACGCGGTTCGGGTGCCATGGACGGGGAAGTCATGGC
>CALLYL010000113.1 GCA_937859535.1 uncultured Myxococcales bacterium | reverse complement strand
GTCAGCTCGCCGCCGCACTCCACGCCGCCCACGAGAAGGGTGTGATCCACCGCGAAGCTTACATAAAAAACACAATCTGTTCCTAGGTTTGCCACTAAAGGCCACACCGACGGAGAAACAGAGATGAATACTTACGCACGAACCACTAAGCCCCGTAAGTCTCAGCAAGCCGCACAACGTAATACAGATCACAAGACCCGCGTATATGGGTACTGCCGGGTTTCTACCGACATGCAGGCGCAGCACGGGCTTTCCTTGGATGCGCAACAAGAAGACATCCGGCGCTTTGCTGCCGATCGGGGTTGGGTCGTTGACGAGATTTTTGTAGATGGTGGCTTCTCGGCAAAGAACACCGATCGGCCCGCGTTTCAGCGGATGGTGAGGGAGATCAAAAACTCCGACGGTGCGATCTCGGCTGTCGTCGTGACTAAGTTGGATCGACTTACCCGATCGCTGCGCGACATCTGCATGATCAATGAGGACTTGCTAGACCCGTACGGCTGCAACCTCGTCGCCATCCGAGACGGGATCAACACGTTTGAGCCGGTGTCGAAGATGCTGCTGCCGTTCCTCGCGATCATTGGTCAGATCGAGCGACAGAACACGTCGGAGCGTGTGAAGTCCACGATCCGCCACATCGAGAACCAGGGCGGGCACTACGGAAAGGTGCCCTTCGGGTATATGACCGTATCCGACGGAAAGCTAAAGCGGCTCGTCGAGTGTCCCGTCACCCACCCGTGGCTGCAAACCTTGATCACTTGGTATCGTGACGGCGTCGGGATGTCCGAAATCGCCCGTCGTCTCAACAGCGAGGGGGTTTCGCCGAAATACGGCGAGCGCACTTGGACGAAGCACAAAATCTACGAGCTGCTGCGCACGATGCGGGTTCACCGAGTGCGACCGCTTGACAGCGAGTTTGTCTATGACCGAGTGGCGGCCTATCGAATCGCGCACGAGATGCGCAGCGATGATCGGCAGTTCCTCGACATCGTCAAAGCGCTCGACCAAGCGAGGCTGCGACCGCTCAAAGCCGCCAAGTATCAAGTGTCCAGCGTGCGCGACCTGCTCCGCTCGACGGTCTATCACGACCGCAGCACGCCGCGAGGGCTGGCGCTCTATCTGAAGGACCAAGGCCACAGCTTGCGGGAAATCGGGCTACGGCTCGCCCAGGCGGGCCACTTTCCGAAACGCGGCGGGCAATGGTATCCGCAGACGGTGAAGCTACTGTTTGTCAGCTAGTCCCATTCAGTCTTCCTTCCCTCCTTCTGCTCATCCTGTTCTTGATGAACCATTTCGGCTCCTGACTACAGGTGGGGTCGACCGGTGTTCCCATTGGTGCTCTCTGCGCGTTTCCACCTGTGTGACGCAGAGATGTCCGCCACCGCACATTCTCTCGCCGCTCCTTTCTCTCTCTGCTCGCCTACAGTGGGCTATCCAGGCGTTCGCAATCCGAACGGCACACGCGTTCGCGCAGCTTGACCACGCATCACGCGAAACAGAACGCAGACCACGCCGATAACCTCTGCATGAAGTGTCTTGCTTGTCGTAGAAGGTCTGTGTCTCCCAATGCTCGGCTGGGAACCAAGTATTGTAGCGATGCGTGTCGGGCGATGGCCTACCGTACGCGACACAAACAGAAACGTGCCGTGGAGGATGTCGCGCAGGAGAGCGTCACGGCAGTTGAACATGCTGAAGCACCGCCTCGCGTGACAGTTCGGAGAACGAAGACAGAACGGCAACGGGCGTCGATTCCTGACGAGAAGCAAAGCACAGCACCCGTTTCCGATTCCGTGATGCGTCCACCTCGCGTGGCGTTCGCAGAACAGGTGCGAAAACAGCAGCCGGAAGGAGTGGCGGGATATCGGTTGGTACTCCCAACACGCAGTCCGGCAGACACTCCTAAGATCGTTCCTGTGCCGGACTCTCAAGGAGGTATCCGCTACTGGCGGATCGACCCATTCGAGATTCCCGACGACATCCGGCTTCAGGAGGGGCACTCCTATCGAATTCTGTGGGTGGATGGGTCGGGACAACCACTCACTCCTACGACTCCTTACGTTCCGTCTCTGTTCTTTTTTCTTGGGCCTCCTGATTCGGAACAGGACGACCGAGACGCAGCCTATGCGTCGATTCTGCGTGACATTCGCGATCCTGAAAATCGCAAACAGATCGAGGCAGAGATCGCACAGAGTCGGTTGGAAACACAACAGCAACGCGAACGGGATGAGGAGCTGAAACAGCAGCTAGACCGAACAGATCGCCTACAGCGCATCCAATCCAGACAACTCGATGAGCAGCGCCGGAGAGAGCGAGAAGATCGAGCGGAACGCGAACGGCTAGAGTCACGCCAGCAGGAACGGATCGCGAAGGAAAAGGCCGAGCGCGAGCAAAAGGACGAGCGCGAGATGTGGACGGCGCTCAAGGTGATGGGGGGCTTCGCGGCGGCGGTTGCGGTTGGTTGGGGTCCGTTCGTGCGGTTCCTTGATTCGTTGCAGGAGCAACCGGAGGCCGGACGGACGCTCGGTCCGCTGCTGCAAAAAGTAGGCTCCGCGCTCTCCGCGCACAAGCCCGTAGCCCCACAGAGTCCCACCCAAGCACACAGCGATGGTGGAGTTGGCAAGCAGACGGCCCAAGCCTCAGCAACTCCGGTAGCTACTGTGCTGCCGACAAATCCGATTCCAGCATCTGTGCCGCTTGTTCCACCAGCACCGAGCCAGCCAGCAGCCACGACCAGCGCAGCCACGGCGAGTGCAGCCACGGCCAGCGCAGCAGCGGGCGCGCAGAGTCCCCCCCAGGATGAGAAAGCGGACCAGCAACCATCGGCGATTCAAAGCGAACAACCGGGAGGTGGTGCGTCGCTGGCTCCACTTCCCATTCCGGTCCAAGTGCAGGTCGCTTCGCCCACTCCGAACCAGTCATCGAGCGAGACGCCCACCCTAGATGAATCACTGAGTGATGAGCAGATCCAGAGACTGTGTGGAATCGTGCTCGACCCTAATCGGATGGCACAGGTGATCTATGAGAACGAGTGCACGAAGGCACGCATGCTTGGTTCCCCACTGCCACCAGCACCATCGCTCGACCTGTCGCCTGAAGAGCTGACAGAAATTCGAGAGGTTTTGTCGTCGACGAACCTATGCGATGCGCTGTTGTCCCTTTGGACACGTTTCCGAGCGGCAGCGGCGGGAGGAGGCGACGCGATGTTTGCACTACCGCCACCGTTCCAGTCGCTTCAGCCGAACGACCGAGACAGAATCCATCGGACCATCGCGACGTCCGAGCATCGAGACTATTTCTTTTTCCAGAGTCAGCGCCGAGATGCCGCATTACGTGGGCTTCCCATGCCACGGGCCGGGCCCACGGGAGTGACAGACAAAGAACAGAAGGCGATCCGTCGCTTATTTCGAGATGAACGAGTGATGGTTTATCTCAGCACGAGCGGCGTGCTGTCATCGTAGGCGGCTCAGCAGAGTGATCGCCAACACGCATCGCCCTTGAGTGCGTCAGCCTCTACCTCATCCACACCGCCCCAAGCTCCCCCGCCAGCAAGCAGCCGAGCGCACCGGCCACGTACCACGCGCCGACCACCACACCAACGAAGCGCGGCGGTGCCAGACGCAGGAGTAGCGACAGCCCGAGCGGCGCGACCAGCAGCTCACCGATGACCAGCAGCGTCATGCAGGCCATCAGCCACAGCATACTCACTCGATGACCGGCGCTGAGCAGTGCGGGCGGAATCAGAATCGCGAATCCGAGCGCAATCGCGACAAGACCCCAAGCGACCAGACGCGGCGTGGTGATGCGATGTTGAATTCGAGGTAGGAGCGCGAGCTGTATCGGCGCGAGTAGCAGCACCAGCAGCGACGGCAAACCGACGAACCAAGCGGCAGGAATCGTAAAGCCGAGGAGGACTCGGTCGGTCCGGTCCTGCGCCCACAGCAGCAGCGAGCCTTCGACCTGTCCGAAGCTGATCGTGTACATCATCATGGCAAGCGTCAGCGCGACGATGATCTTTGCGCGATATCTCGGGGACAGAGTCTTCTGTATCGGTCCTGCTGCGACGGTGATTGTTGGCGGTTTGGAGCGGAGTTGTAGTTCTGATTTACCTATAAATACCAATACGCATCCGGCAAACAGAACGGCAGCGGCGAATAGGAACGCGGCGCGGAAGTCACTGCCTCTGACGAGAAGACCGGCACTGAGCGAACCGGCGGTGCCACCGACGTTGATGGCCAAGTAGCACGCTATCTGCGCTGCCTCGAACCGTCGGTCATGTGGTTCGTAGAGCCGCACCATCACCGTCTGGGTGCTCGGCTTAAACAGAGAGTGGCCGAGGAGCAGCAGCGCCAGTGCCAGCCACAGCGCGTCCCGTGTCGACAGAATCAACGTCGCGTAGCCCAGCGTCAGCAGCGCCATTCCCACACCAAGCGATCGACGCGAGCCGAGCGCATGATCCACCGCCAGCCCTCCCGGTAGCGTCGCCAAGTAGCTCGCCGCATTGAACAGTCCCGCGAGGCGCAGCGCATCGCCCC
>CALLYL010000112.1 GCA_937859535.1 uncultured Myxococcales bacterium | reverse complement strand
ACCACAAACGGGCGCTCGACATGGTGAGTAAGGCGCGACAGGAACTCGATTTCGCGCAGCATCAAAAAGCCCGCTCCGCGCTTGCCCTCCGGGAAGTACTTCACCATCCCTGCCGTCGAGCAATGGGCGCGGTGCGCGGTACCAAAGGCGTCGTTTACATACACCTCGGCGAGTGAAGCCAGCGCTTTCGACAGCACCTCGTCATTCTTTTCTTCGCCGGGCTCCCAACGAAGGTTCTCGAGCAGCGCCACTTCACCATCCCGAAGATCGCTCACCACCTTGCGAACACCGTCCCCAATGACTTCGTCGCAGAGCTTAATCTCCGCCACCTGAGGGGACAATAGCTCTGCCAACCGCTCAGCGATCGGCATCATCGTGAGACTCGGCGTCTTGCCTTTCGGTCGCCCGAGATGAGAACCGAGAATCACCCTCGCTCCTCGCTCGACGAGGCTACGGATCGTTGGGAGCGCCGCACGAATGCGGGTATCGTCGGTCACTTCACCTTTGTCGTTCTGAGGAACGTTAAAGTCGACACGAACGAAGACCCGCTTCCCCGCAACGTCGAGGTCTGACACCTTGCGAATGGTCGCCATGGTCTGCTCCTCAGGCAATTACGCCGACTGCGCTTTTTCGGACACAAACTTCGCCAACTCGTAGAGTCGCGTCGAGTAGCCCATTTCGTTGTCGTACCACGCGAGCACCTTGACCATGTCACCGACTAGCTGTGTCGAGGTCAAATCCACCGTCGCTGAGTGTGGATCGCCATTGTAGTCGCACGAGACGGTTGGCTCTGTACTCACCGCAAGAACGCCCCGGAATGAGGGGTCAGCCGCAGCAGCCCTGAAAGCAGCGTTGACCTGCTCAACGGTGGCTGGCTTCTCCAAGCGCGCCGTAAAGTCGACAACCGAGACGTTCGGTGTCGGAACCCGCATCGCGTAGCCATCCAGCTTGCCCTTCAGCGCCGGGATGACCTCTGATAGCGCCTTGGCTGCACCGGTCGTCGTTGGAATCATCGACAGCGCCGCGGCACGAGCTCGACGCAGATCTTTGTGCGGCAGATCGAGGATGCGCTGATCGTTGGTGTAGCTGTGGATGGTGGTCATCATGCCGCTGATGATGCCAAAGTTATCAAGGAGAACCTTGGCAACGGGGGCGAGACAGTTCGTGGTGCACGACGCATTCGAGATGATGTGGTGCTTGTCGTGCTGGTACTGGTCCTGGTTGATGCCGAGAGCAACCGTGAAGTCCGGGCCCTTGGCTGGTGCCGAGATCAGCACCTTCTTGGCACCACCAACATCGATGTGAGTGCGAGCCTTCGTGGCTTCCGTGAACACGCCGGTGCACTCGAGAACGATCTCTACGCCGTGCTTGCGCCAGTCGAGCTTGGCCAGATCCTTCTCAGCGGTCACCACGATCGGCTTGCCATTGACCAGGATGTTGTTGCCATCGACGCCAATTTCGCCGTCAAAACGACCATGTACCGAGTCGTACTTGAGCAGGTGGGCCAGCGTCGGGGTATCGGTGAGATCGTTGATGGCAACGATTTCATAACCAGACTTGGCGGCGTCTTTCTGCCAAGCGCGAATCAAGCAGCGACCAATGCGACCAAAGCCGTTGATGCCAATGCGAACAGCCATCGTTTTGTCCTCCGTATCGACTGGGGGGATGCCCCGGTTGGCCGAAGATGATAGCGCATCGGCCCGAGAGCGGCGAAGGATAGTGAGGGAGCTGTGCTCCGTCAAGGTCTTGCCAAAGCGACGCCGGGTTCGACATAACGCCGGATTACCGCCACTCGCTGGCGCATTCTCATGCCGACCTATCGCCTGACCGTTCGTTACGATGGAACCGAGTTCTGTGGCTGGCAAAGGCAAGCCAACGGCCCATCGGTGCAAGCCACGCTGGAAGACGCGCTCTCCAAAGTCGTCAGAGAACCGGTGATCTGTCGAGGTGCCGGCCGTACCGATTCAGGCGTACACGCGGTCGGTCAGGTAGTGTCCATTCGCCTGCCTCGGGAAATGCCTGAAAAGGCGCTGGTATACGGTGTCAACAATCACCTCCCTGAATCCGTGGCGGTGATGGAAGCTTCACTGGTCGACGATGAGTTTGATGCGCGGCACTCGTCGAGCGGCAAGCTGTATCGGTATCAGATTTGGAACGGCAAGATTCGCTCACCGCTGCACACCCGCGATCACTGGCACGTCGGCTTTCCGCTGGACATCGATGCAATGCGGCGGGTTGCGCAAGTGCTCGTTGGTAGGCATGACTTTCGGGCGTTCCGCGCCGCCGACTGTGAACGGCAAACCACGGTGCGCTGGATGAAGCGCATCGATGTGCTGACCATCCCCAGCGATCCCTCGGTGATTCACATCGAGGTCGAGGGCACCGCGTTTCTCAAAAATATGGTGCGAATCCTGAGCGGAACCATCGTCTCTGCGGGACGAGGAAAGCTCACACCCGAGGTAGTCGCATCGCTACTAATAAGCGGCGATCGCAGCCGTGCGGGACAGACCGCTCCAGCCCATGGCTTGCTACTGGTCCGGGTCGATTATGGACGACGAGAAGGTCCGTAGCAGTCGCTAAACAGGTAGCGCGTCTACCTTGCGACGAAATTCGATGTGCAGCGTGATCTCGATCTCATCGAGGTGAGCCACATCAACCACGACCTGCGTTCCCGGTGGCAACTCTGGTAGCGAGTGCACCCGCTGCCAAATCGGCACCAAGTCCAACCGCACCAAGTTGTCACGGATCACCGTTGCTGTCGTCTGTGAAATCGACTCTTGTTGCAGGTAGCGAATTCCGGTGTAGCGCTCCATGCTGCGCTGGAACTCGTCGTAGGCTGCGTAGGTCGACTCGAAGTCACGCATCACCTTCAGCAGATCGGCCTCGTTGTCGGCGTACGGTGACGGTTCCTCGAACAGCCTCGCAATCAGAATCCACTGGTTCACCAGATCGCAGTAGCGACGGAGCGGCGAGCTTGACCACAGGTACTGGGTAACCCCAAGTCCCGCATGAGGGGCCGGATACAGCGACAGACGAACCTTGCCGCTGTCCTGCACGCGAAACAACGCCCGGATGTCGCGATCTCCCAGCAACTTTCCCCACGCGCTGTTCACGTAGATCATCAGCTCAGCGACGACCTTATCGGGAGGTCCGCCACGCAGACGCCGACTGATATCAATCCGACCGTCGGTGAATGAGAAGATGTAGTCGACCTGCTCCTGCTCTGGCTTGCCGCGCAGCGTCTGAAGATGACCCGCCAGCTCGTACAAAAACAGCAGTTCCTGCCCAAACTCAAAGTCGAGGTTGCCGGTCTGGATGTTCTCGATCGAAAACTGGCTGTCAATCGCCGGATAGCGCAGGTTCCGTCGAATCGGCACCCGCTCCAGACGACTCTCTTCGCCGAGGATGCGATATGAACCATCACCTGCCACCGTCAGATACAGCGACACAGCAGGGCAGTCCTTCCCCTCGCTCAGGGTGAACGGATAGATCGCTTGTGATGGCAACATCGTGATCTTGTCGCCCGGCATATAGACCGTAGACAAGCGCTGACGAGCAATCTCATCGAGTGGCGAGCCCGGTTGGAATCCCAGCGCCGGAGCCGCGATGTGGATGCCGACACGAACACTCCCATCCGGAAGCCGGGTCACACTAAACGCGTCGTCAATCTCCGTCGTTGAGACGTCGTCGATGCTAAACGCCGATACGTCTGCCAGTGGCAGTTCGGGTAGCGAATCGATTTTCGCAGTCGATTCGTTCGATCTGCCTTTTGGAAAAAAATCAAGCAAAAAGCGTCCGAGATGAAAGGCATGGCTGCTCTCGATCGCCCCGCATCGCAACAAGAGTCGAGCCGGAGACAGACGGGTCTGCTCACACGCTTGCAGGATCGCTTTGTACTCAATCCAACTGGGATCGGGCTTGTACAGCACATAGGGCATCCGCGCCGTGATCTCACGAGGCAGCTCTCCAGCGACGAGCTGTTCCGCCAACGCGGTCTGTTTTTCGAGCTGCTTTTGCTTGCGCGCCGCCGCTTTCTCCGCCGCCTGTCGCGCTTCCGCCGTCACCGCATGAAAGCGCCCAATCCCACGCCGTAAAAAGTGAGTTGGTGCCCCGAACAGCGCAACCAACATGGCGGTGGTTTCGACGGGACTCGGGACATGCCCGAAATACTCACGGGCGAGGTCGGCAACCTCAAACTCGCTGTCGCCTGCACACTCCCACAGAAACTCGATGTCCACCTCGGTCGCGAGTTTCTGCGCCTCGGTCAGCAGCTCGGATGGCTGTGGTCGCGGAAAGTGCAGCAGCACGCGGTCTGCGCGGACCTTCTCGCGCTTACCGCCAGGCAGTTCGACGAGCACCGCCCCAGGCTGTTCGGAAAGGATGGCCCCGGCGCGCAGAGCCCCACCGTCTTCAAACAAAACATTCATCGGTATGGACCTAACGCTGGGGCCGTCGAGAACAATGAGAGGGCAACGAGCGGCCTACCACTTCTCGGCGTCGGTGAGGACGCTCTCGGCAGTAGCGGCAAGCAAACGAACCAGGGCGATGCTCGTCTCGGTGCGAGCGTAGTACTCAGCTTGGCTGGTCTTCGCGTTTGGATAGCGTGAAAGAACCATGTTCCCTAGCTCTTTCCGCCCTTCGAAAAACCGGACGGTGATGAGTTCACCGGTCTTGGCCGCACCCGACATTGACGGAGCGCCCGTGGCTGGCTCTTCACCCTGAGCGAGATAGTCACCAATCGACAGACGCAGCAGTTTTTCGACCCAGTTCTTCAACGAGTCGTCCCGCTTGTCTGGCGTTGCTGCCTCAGCGAAAAAGAAGCCCTGCGGGTTCTGCCGCCCACCTTGGACAATCGAACGGGTCTTGTCGCCGACCTTGACTTCGATGCGATCGAAATCGGCTCGCTCGAAGCGGTGCAGTCGACGCTCCATCAAACGGGAATCGGCAAATTCGAAGTCGGCAATGATCCGTTGCGACAGCAGGAACACCTGTCCTTGGGCATCACGGACGTAGTAGTCGCCACTCCCGTAGCTGGTGCCGCCGAGAACAAATTTGTAGTTCAAGCCCTTGGCACTCACCGTCAGACTCTTTTTGCTGTCGGTAAGACCTAACTCTTTGGCCTTCGCATCATCGATCGTGCCGAGCGCACGAAGTGCCTTGAGCGGACCAAACAGGCCGAGCAGTTCCGTCGCCGCATCATTGCCACGGTACTCTTTGACAGTCGTAACGTCCTTCATTTCCACGGGCGGTGTCGGGGGAGAAGCAGCCGGAGCGGTTGGAGCAACCAGCGGACCCGCCGATGGCCCACCCGGCAGCGGTGGATGCCCAGCAGGCACGGCCGGCTCACCGCTCTTGTCTCCGCCTTTGACCGGAGGCGCAAGCAGCATACCTGGCTTGGGGGCTGGTGCCGTCGGTGCGACTGGCGCTGCCGTCGGCGTGGCTGCACTTCCTGCAGGAGCAGCCTGAGGCACCGGTGGATTCACCGGCACCTTGCTCCTCGTCTTGGTCAGAATCCACGCATAGGACTCACCGTCAGCTCCGTTGCGGCGCTCGACGGTAATTTGGCGCATCTCATCCTCGTAAGCCAAGCTATTGACTTCGCGCTTGGCTGCATCGAGCACCACCACGCTGTCCGTCTGTGTCTGCGCCCGGTCACGGGTCCAAGTCTGATATGCGAACACCACCGCCAACGCAGCGAGTCCGGCGTGGACCCATACTGGTGACAGTCCTTGCTGTACCCTTACTGTCTTCATGATGCCCTCCGACGACGAACCGCACGGGTATAGAGCAGCCCCACACCCAGTACGAAAGACGGCATAAGGAGCGTCGTCAGCCAGAACCACAGCTTCTCCTGGCCCTTGGTATGCACGATCGGCACGTCCTGGTCCTGCACCGGCTCGCCGAGAATCGCATCCTCCTGCATCAGCCACTTCACGCTGTCCAGGATGAGCACCCGGTTCGGAAGCCACGGCACCAGACCGTCGCTCATCGCATCCGCAGAGCCAAGCGCCACCAAGCGCATCTCGCGCTTGTTCTTGCCGTCCTTGCCAGGTTCGAGCGTTTTTTGTGCAGCCGCCGCGACCTCGAAGACCTGGCTTTTCTCACCGGCATCAAGCTGGAAGTTACGGTTGACGTCAGCAAAGGTGTTCGGCATCGAGCGCAGCGTGAAGTCAAGCTGCACCCCCGCCGGAACCACCGTGTCACGCTCGAAAAAGCCACTCTTCGGCAAGATCACCCCGGCACGTCCCGAGTTCCGCGACAGCGTCGTGACCGATACGTGCGAGCTGAAGCTCGTCGAGACAATGTTCTCATGATCGTTGTCCTTGTGCGTCCGCACCGCGAACCGCTCCGGATGACACAGAACTTGCGGCGTGAACTTTAGGCCAACCCGCTTGAGCACCGGTGCCAAGTCCACTGCCGTCTGTTCAGCCGCCGGATCCAGCAGCAGCAGCAGGTGGCCTCCATCATCGACAAACGACGATAGGGCACTCACTTCTTCAGCGAGGAAGCGCTCTGTCGGCCCGGCGATGACCACCAGTCCTGCATCCTGTGGCAGCCGACCGGCCAACCCATTTTGTACCGACAGCGACCGTACCTCGTAGCCGAGGTTGACCATCATGGTGCGGAGTGCACCGACGGGAAGCCGCAGATCGTCCTTCATCAAGTCGAGCGCACCAGCATCGAAGGAACGCTCGCCGTGACCGCTTGTGAAATACACCACCCGGCCTGGCCGTGAGAGCTGCAACAATCGCTTCTGCACGTCGCCATCGAATGCCAACAACTGCCCACGGGCGGTGTCGATGTTGAGACCGATGTTGATCGTCTCGCGGCTGCCCGGTTTGCCTTTTTCATCGAGCTGAGTCAGCACGATCATGCCATTGCCAGACACCGACATCTCTTTGGCGCGATTTGGCTCAAGTGCGTGGTCAAGAACCTGCAGTTGGAAGTTCGGCGACAGTTTCGCAAGCTCATCAAAATACGGCTGCACTTGCTCACGCACCTCATTGGCCGTCGGAAAGAACAGCGTCGCCTGGATCGGCTTCACCAGGCTCTGCACAACCTTACGGGTCGTCTCGCTGGCCTTGGTGTTTTGGAACCGTGCCAGATCGATCTTTGAGTTGCGCTCGGTCACCACGTAGTTGCTCGCAGCGATGAAAATCGCCACCAGGGCCACCGACAGACCACTCTGCGCGGAATAGGAAACCCGGTGCGGCTCAATCGCTTCAGCGACACCACGTCCATCGGTCATGGTGTAGACAGCCTGCTGAATGAAGGCCATTGGCAACGCGCCGAGCAGCACCATCATCGGCAGGAAGACCTGCGACAGGCTCGACGCCTTATCGTAGTTTTTCCCCAGACTGGCACGCAAAGACTCTTGCAGTCCCGCCGACTTGAAGTGGAACAGCAGATAGACCGCTGCGCCCACAATCACCGTCAGCCCTGCTATGAGCATGTAACCCAGTGCGC
>CALLYL010000111.1 GCA_937859535.1 uncultured Myxococcales bacterium | reverse complement strand
GCCATCAATTGGAGCATAAATTACAGCGGCGATGTACAACAGTGGGCCAAATATGGAATTCAGGCGATCAATCAAGCGCTAAAGCTCAATCCCAACTATACATTCGCACATGGAAATCTCGGGACGATATACCTACATTTAGCACTATTTGAATCACTTTCCGGCTCTCCAACCAACAACCCGAGCAAGCTGGCAATTCTATCATATCAAAGCATGGCGAAAGTTGATGGAAGCTCAGCAGAGCTAGATAGCTACATCGCTACGGCTCACTATTATTCAGCGATATATTTAGCAAACAGCAACCAAGATCCGTCTCAAGAAATATCAGAAGGACTAAGTACATTATCAAAATGCGCATCAAAAGAAACCAACGATCCGTACTGTGCTGATATACAGGCACGCTTACTTTCCGTACGTTCGGAATGGGCACGTCAACAGGCTCATCCATACATTGCCGATCTGGAAAGAGCTTACTCCATGTCCCAGCAGGCGTTACGTAAAATTGACGATGAACCAGAGTCACTGCTCGCATTTTCTGAAATTGCCTACCAGCTTACACACGCTCGACGACAACAAGGAAAGAGTCCTGTCTCGAATATCCAACAAGGGCTGATGGCTGCGGACAAAGCACTCACGCTCATGAACAACTGGCCCCGAGCACTAGCCATCAAGGGAGCCCTGCTCCTCGAACGGAGTCGAACAGAGAAAACGAAGGCTCAGAAGCGTGACTCCATCTCTAATGCTCATCAAGCGCTGCTGGCAGCCATCAAGAACAATCCGCTGCTTCAGCGAAAGTATGGGGGAATACTAGAGGAGACTGAACGGCTACAACAGGAACAGAGGGAGGAGCGGAAAGAACCAGAAGGGAATCCGGATCACTAGTTTGCGATGCAGTCACCGCTTACGTTGGTCGCGGTGCAGGGTCGTGCGCTGAGGAACATCCTGGTGTGAGTGCTGGTGCACGCCGGCTTCGGACACAGCGCGAGCTGGATCTGGATCTTGGCGATGTGAACCGGATCGCTGCTGCGGTACTTGCTCAGGTTGAAGCACGACGCACCATTCTCATCCCAGAAGGCTTCCATGGTGGCATAGGTCTGGTTGGTATCGGGATGGACGCCGACCCGGTCTTTGACATGAATGGTCGTCGTCATGGCGTCGTCCCCGGTGGTACCGGCATCACCACTGCCGCAGATGTCACCGTGCTTCATGCGGGTGCAGGCCTGGTGAACGGTGACCATCGACCGGGACTGGTTGGTCCCTTCCTCCACGCGAGTTCCCCACGGGCCGTAGCCCCAATCGACACAGCCACCGATCACGTCATGGGTGCAGCCCAGGGTGATCGAGTTGGCATCATTCACGCGAGCCCCATTGGCACCCCAGCGGGCCCCGCCAATCGGAATCACATACTCGGCCTGGTTACCAGCGGTGCCATCGGCGTTAGTGACAGGATGTGGGCAGAAGGTGACGCCCGCTGCATCTGGGTCGGTGCCTTCCGCTAGCCACTCCGTGGTGTAGCGGGTAAAGGAACCGTCTGCGCTGGTGCTAGATGGAGTGACCCGCAGCGTTCCGTTCAGATTGCCTTCCACCGTGAACTCCAGGCTGCTGGCCCGGTTTTGCACCAGCGTCTCGCGGTCCCCGGAAAGCACGAACACCCCCTGAGACGTCGCCAGATCCTGCGGTTCCACAGCCTGTCCACCGTAGGTGATCCTCGTCACCGGAGCATAGGTCTGGTTGTTGAGCGTGCTCAGATACCACCGACCGTCCAGGTTGTAGATCCCCGAGATCTCCTCTGGTCCGATGACCCCGCCTAGCAGCCGGTTGTAGTTGGCGCTGTACCAGCCATCACCCCGCGCAGCCTGTTGCACCGAGTCCCGCTCGCTTGGGGCGGGCTCTGCCCCACATCCGCTGACCATCACACTTGCTAGACACAGGGCCGAAAACATTTTGTGAAACGACATCGTCATCTCCTGGTTGAATTTCTATTCGGACTGCTATCTCAAGACGCGTGCCAATAGGATTTACAGTTTCGTCGGAAAGGAACGACGAAAGGGAGGTCATAGGAGCATCGATTCCTAAGCTTCGGAATCGACTGGGAATTGCGGCGGAACACGCGGTGGTGGTCTTCCCAATCGCATGCGCGGCGGATGACACAGCGCTGGCGCACCGTCCTGACACAGCCCTGTCACATGTGTCAGCCAGTGCCAGGGTCCTGTGTCAGCCGTCCTCGTCCTCATCCAGGGTCTGGTCCCGACCCAGTGTACTCACCTGTACGCCGTACTTCTGGAGCAGTCGCTTGAGCTGGGTCCGATGTAGGCCGAGCAGCCTTGCTGTGGCGCTGATGTTGCCATCGCTCTTGCGCAGCGCGTCCTCAAGCTGAGTGCGGTCTGGCTGATCGCGGCGCGAGATCGGCGGATGAAACAGCACCGCACAGGGAGGCGGAGTGTCCTCGACTCGTTCAATCGGCTGTCCAGCGTGTGCGCTTAGGTGCTGGGGTTCTAAGCGACCCACTCCCCGACCGAGCGCCTCATGCGCCGCCGCACGGACCTCTGCAAGCAACTCACGTACGTTGCCGGGCCACGTCCGCAACAGACACTGCTCCACCAGCAGAGAGTGTACCGAGGGCCGTTCCGGAATGGAGCGCAGCGCGAGCTGAATCAGCCATGGAATCTCTTCCAGCCGTTGCCGCAGAAGCGGAACCGTGACACTGGGACTGCTGATGCGAAAATAGAGATCCTCGCGAAAACGCGAGCTGCTCACTTCTTGCCGAAGATTGCGATGGGAAGCCGTACAGAGCTGGATGTTCACCAGTCGCGGACGCAGCGCACCCATTGCCAGCACTTCCCGGGTTTCGATCACCCGCAATAGCTTGGCTTGTACCGCCAGATCTAGCTCGGCCACTTCATCCAGAAACAGAGTCCCGCCATCCGCCGATTGAATCAGTCCTTCGCTATCGGCCACTGCCCCGGAAAACGCCCCGCGACGGGCACCGAACAGGAGTCGCTCTGCCACACCAGGAGCGATGGTTGCGCAGTTGATTGGCACAAACGGTCCGCTCGGCTTGGCGGCAGCCCCATGAAAGGCCCGCGCCACTCCTTCTTTGCCACTGCCGCTATCACCGGTGATGTGAAGCGTTCGTCCATACTGCGCCGCCCGCGCCGCTTGTGACAGCACATCCGCCAGCAGTGGTCCCACGACCCGTTCGTCGCTGACTCGTACTCCGCCTTTTTGATAGGGACGCAGATCGCCGCAGAACAGAAACAGACTATCGCCGGTACGGAGCACCCGTGCGGTTGCGCTGTGAAGGCTCCCTTGGACGCGGACTCCATCGACGTAGGTTCCGTTTTGGCTGCCGTGTTCGATCACCCGAAAGCGCTCGCCGTCAAAGGAAATGCTGGCGTGCTTGCGCGACATCCGAGGGTCGGCAGGAAAGATCGTCTTTCCATCGCCTCGGCCCAAGTCGATGACCCCATTTGCGATCGGAATCGGGGTGCAGCGTGGCTCTCCCATCGCAAAGATCAGCAGCAGTCCCGGCGTCGGCAGACCACTTCCTTCCGCGTTACCCTTGCCGCTCATCGAGTCGCGCAGCGTGACCGGTTGCTCAGCCACGGTGCACCCCCCACAGCGGCAGAATGCTAGCCACCCCAATAAGAGTCATAATGTATTCCTCTTTATATCCCAAGTAGCCGTGGCTGGCTGGGTAGCGTGCGCAGGGCCGCTTGATCTTACCTGTCAGCGTACCGCGCAGCGCAGAGGATCTACAACTCCGCCGCACTCTCACGCTGGCTGGCCAAGGCACTGCCCCACTCGGCTATCGCCTCGTACACCGCCCGAAATCTCTTACCCGCTGGGGTCAGCTCGTACTCGACCCGAACGGGGGGACCAGGGTGGACGACCCGCCGCACCACGCCTTGTACTTCCAGGTCTTTAAGCCGGGTAGACAGAATCCGATCGCCAATGGTGGGAATGCGCACGCCAAGCTCTGAAAAGCGCAGCGCACCATCTTCCAATGTGGCGACAATCAGGCCGGTCCAGGGCTTGGCCAAGACCTCCATCGCTTCTTGAAATCGTGGGCACAAGCCCTCGCAGGTTCGCTTCATGACAGCACGCTCTCTCGCTCTCAGTATGCTCAGTTGCTGCAAAAAAGAAAGTGACTTGACGAAGGGAAGCTCCCGCCTTAGCCTGTTGTTCGTGTTTTGGGGAAGCTGCTTCCTAATTTGCAGCGAAGATCGGTCCATCATGGACCCACTGGAAACGACAGGAGCATTCGACATGAGCAATCAAAGCAAGCGCGTCATCTTGATCACTGGGGCGAACAAAGGGATTGGGCTTGAGACGGCACGGCAGCTCGGCAAAGAAGGGCACACCGTGGTGGTGGGTGCCCGTGATGAGCAGAAGGCGGCCGCTGCGGTGGCCGACCTCGCCAAAGAAGGCGTCGCCGCTCAGTCCGTGATCCTCGATGTCAATAGCAGCCAGTCGATCGCGCAGGCCGCGACGCAGCTTGAAGCACGGTTTGGCAAGCTCGACACGCTCATCAACAACGCCGGGGTGGTGTTCGAGGGCTGGGGGAGCAAGGCCAGCGAAACGACGCTGGACGCCTGGCGCAAAACGTTTGAGACCAATGTGTTCGCGCTGGTGGCGGTCACCCAGGCGCTGCTGCCGCTCCTTCGCAAGAGCGACGCCGGACGCATCGTCAACCTGAGCAGCATCCTCGGGTCGCTGACGCTTCAGGCCGATCCCAACTCGCCGATCTACAACTTCAAGGCGGCCGCCTATGACAGCTCGAAGGCAGCCGTGAATCAATACTCGATTCACCTTGCGCATGAACTCAAGGACACGCCGATCAAGGTGAACTCCGCGCATCCGGGCTGGGTGAAGACCGACATGGGCGGACAGGACGCGCCGATGAATGTGGTCGATGGCGCCAAGACCAGCGTGTGGCTCGCGACCCTGCCTGCGGATGGACCGACCGGCGGCTTCTTCCACATGCAGGCAGCCCTGCCCTGGTAACTCCCCCTCGCCGTGGCTTGTCTTGGGACGGTCATCTGGGGTAGAAATGAGCACTCACGTTCTCGTTTCCCTCAGGTGACAGGTTACCCATGGCCAGCCCCAATCAGCCCGACGCCAAGTCCAATCAAAAGACTCCCGCTCAGAAGACTCCCGCCGCCAAGAGCGAGAGCAGCATCACCCCGCGCAGCGTAAGCTACAGCGACTGGTATCTCGACGTCATTCGCCAAGCCGAGCTCGCCGAACACAGCGCGGTCCGGGGCTGCATGGTGATTCGTCCCCACGGCTACGCCATCTGGGAAAAGATGCAGCGTGAGCTCGACGACCGGTTCAAAGCGACCGGCCACGTCAACGCCTACTTCCCCCTGTTCATTCCGCTGTCGTTTTTGACGCGGGAAGAACAGCACGCCGCCGGATTTGCCAAAGAGTGCGCGGTCGTGACCCATCACCGGCTCAAGACGATTGATGGAGTGGTGCAGGTCGATCCCGATTCGAAGCTGGAGGAACCGCTGGTGGTTCGTCCGACGAGCGAAACGATCATCTGGAACCAGTACAAAAACTGGATTCAGAGCTATCGCGATCTCCCCCTGCTCATCAATCAGTGGGCCAACGTCGTGCGCTGGGAGCTACGGACGCGACTGTTTCTGCGCACCGCAGAGTTCCTGTGGCAAGAGGGACATACTGCGCACGCAACGGAAGCCGAGGCGCTGGAAGAGACGGCCAGGATGCTCGATGTCTACGCCGACTTTGCGCAAAACGTGATGGCGGTTCCGGTCGTGAAAGGTCGCAAAACACCTGGTGAACGGTTCGCCGGTGCGCTCGATACGATGTGTATTGAAGCGATGATGCAGGACGGAAAAGCGCTGCAAGCGGGCACCTCGCACTACCTGGGACAGAACTTCTCGAAGAGCGCGGATGTGAAGTTCCTAAACCGCGAAGGGAAGCTCGAGTACGTCTATGCCACAAGCTGGGGAGTGAGTACGCGGCTCGTCGGTGCGCTCATCATGACGCACTCCGATGATGGCGGTCTGATTCTGCCGCCGAAGCTTGCGCCGATTCATGTGGTGATCGTTCCGATCTATCGCAAAGACGATGAAAAAGAGCGCGTGTTCGCGGAAGCAGACAAGGTCAAGGCCGAGCTATCTGCCAAGGGTCTGACC
>CALLYL010000110.1 GCA_937859535.1 uncultured Myxococcales bacterium | reverse complement strand
CATAGTTCGGAGAGCCACTTTTTTTTTTTTTTTTCGACCAGACGTTTGGAAAGGCTCGCCCGAGAGCGGCACCAGTTAATTTTCCGGCGGGCAGCCCGCGTGTACCATCATCGATGCCGAGCCAGTCGGTGCGACCACCAGGATAGGTAAGCATCGGCTGAAAGACGGTCTGGGCATTTCCACCAATCGAGGCACCGAGATGCGCGACTCGTTTGGTGGGGAAGTCTTGCAGCGCAATTTCGACCGCACCTCCGGCAAAGTCTGCGGGCAGATCAGGCGTCGCGGTCTTGATCACGCTCAAACTGGACAGCAGCTCGGCGGGAAAAATGTCAAACGGAACCGCATGCTGTTCCGGTTCGGGACTGGGCAGTGGGAGTCCGTGCAGGAGTGTACTTGAGTAGCGCTCACCAAGTCCGCGTACGTAGACAAAGCGATCACCGACGACAGTGGCTCCCACCACACGGCTTGCAACCTGAGAGGCGCTGCTGTCAGCGGACTTGCGAATGTCTTCGCTGCTGACAGAGTCACTGACCGTGCTGGCCTCTTGTCGAGTTTGAAGCTGTGCAGCCGCTCCCTTTTGATCAGGTTCACGGATGACGACTGTTTCGGCTGTGACTTCGGTGGGGGCTCCGCTCAACTTCAGCGCCACCGGCGCAGCCAGCACGAGATTCCCAACCGCTGGAATCGTGATCGTAAGGCTCTGCTTGTCGTAAAATTCCGAAACAAACTCCAACGTATAGGTACCTGGTGGCAGCGCGAGCGAGAACTCTCCCTTTTCATTGGTCGTGGTTTGCTGATCACGTCCCGCCACTTGAACCGTCAGCTCATAGATCCCATCACCGGTTGCCTTTTCGACCACTCGACCGCTGACGGAAGCCGTTGCGACTGGCGGAGTTTCAGGGCTTACCACCGATGGAGCGATCGTCCCTTCAGGCGCGGCTTGCGCAGGAGTGGGTGACGGAATGACCGGCGGACTTTCGGCAGTCGTGGCTTCCGGAGCGGGTGGTTCCTGTGGCGCACCATGAGCCAGCAAAGGCGTCTGCAACAGGACATGCAGGAGTCCTCCCAAAAAGGGTAGGGCGGAGCGCAGAGACTTGTTCCACAGTGCCATAGGAATGTGAGCCCAGTTGTTTGGCTCACAGTCTAGGCACCCCGGTCAGAACCTCTGTGGCAAGTCCGTGCCAAGTATGTGTCATTTTGGTGACACCGTCGGACACGTCAGCAAATGTATGCACCGCGAGAGCGCTTTGGGCGCTCGTGATGGTCGCTAGCGGTTGGTGGAGCGCAGGACGGCGTGTGGCAGTCCTTCGTCTTGGCCAGCGCGGCTGACTTCCATAAACTGCGCTTTGCGCTGGAGATCCTTGATGTCTTTGGCACCGCAGTAGGTCATGCCGGAGCGGATTCCGCCCATCACATCGCCGATCACATCGTTCACAGAGCCCTTGGCGGGGACTTCCGTGCTGATGCCTTCAGCCGTCTTCCAATCGGCCATCGAGCCCATGAAGTCTTCCTGCGCCTCGCGTGAAGCCATTCCTCTGAAGACCTTTACAAAGCTAGACTTGCCGTCGGCGCTCTTGTTTTCGATTCGCTCACCGGGAGTCTCATCGGTTCCCGATAGCATGCCACCGAGCATCACACACGAGGCACCGGCAGCCAAGGCTTTGACCGCATCACCGGGGGTTCTGATTCCGCCATCAGCGATCAGCGGACGATCCACCTTGCGACAGTCCAAGATCGCAGAGAGCTGCGGTACACCGAAGCCAGTCTTGATGCGGGTCGTGCAGACAGAGCCCGGACCAATTCCAACCTTGATGACATCCGCCCCTGCGGCAGACAGATAGTCCGCTCCCGCATAGGTTGCCACGTTGCCTGCGATGATGCAGATGTTGTCGCCGAACTTGTCGCGCAGCGAGCGAATCATCTGATTGACCATCTTGCTGTGTCCGTGCGCCACATCCACACAGAGTGTACTCGCACCAGCAGCGACGAGCGCTTCGGCACGCTCCATGGCATCACCAGAGACTCCTACGCAGACTCCGACCGGGCCAAATTCTTTGGCGCGTCGAAAATCTGCGACGTTCTGTTCGATGCTCATGAACCTGTGAATGATCCCCATTCCGCCGAGCTTGGCCATCGCTGCGGCCATCTGCCAACCGGTGATGGTGTCCATGTTGGACGAGATGATCGGAATGCGGAGATCTAGCGCTTCAGTGATCTGAACGCTCGTTGTCACGGACTGACGCGAGCGGATTCCGTTATAGCCAGGGACCAGGAGTACGTCGTCAAAGGTAATGCCACGCGGGAACATACAGTTAGACCTCCGCTGGTACGGTGTCGTCGTCGCCGCCCTCAGCGTCGGATTCAGGACTCTGCGCGAGTTCCTGTTGGGCAGCGAGCATTGCATCGGCGATCGTAGGGCCTCCGTCTGTGCCCGCTTCGCCGCTCGGAAATTCCAACGCAAGAATGGTCAGCTCGCGGGTTCCGACCGCAACCTGAACCAGGACGGCGTCATCGACATGTTTGCCGATGAGCGCTTTGCCGATTGGAGATCGGTAGCTGATGCGACCATCTTTGGGATCGCTCTCATCGATTCCGACAAGCTGGTACTTGTGTAGCTTGCCGTTTTCATCTTCGACCGTGACGAGGCAGCCAAAGGTCACGCGATCGCCTTTGTGATGGCTGGGGTCGATGACCTCCGCAATGGCCATGCGCTTCATCAAATGTCGAATGCGGCTGTCGATCTGACGGAGCTGGCGTTTGCGATAGATGTACTCGGCGTTCTCGGATCGATCTCCTTCGGCGGCTGCTTCGGACAGCTTGGCGACTACCTCGCGACGGGTGGGTCCGCGCAGGCTCTCGAATTCGCGCTGGAGGCGACGAAATCCGTTTGGGGTGATGTAGTTCTTTTCGGGGGGCTTGGAATTTGAATCGTTTGCGGCTGGCACGGCGCAGCTAGTGTAGCGCGAAGTCGGCGAGGAGTGCGGCGTGATCCGAGCCGGCAAGCCCAAACCGATTCGAATCATGCTGCGCCGAAGCACTGCCAGCGACGTAAGAGACCCTCGCCGTGCGTGCGACAAAGAGATGATCGATTGCCTGCTCAGTCCCATTAAAGGAGTAGGTTGCGACGCTTGCCGCTGGTCGGTCCTTGGCCACGCGCATCAGATTCGGCGCACTTTCCATTGCATCAAGCGGCGGCGATCCTGGCGTGTCGTTCAGATCACCACCTAAGAGCACCACCGCATCGGGAAACTCGGCAGCGGTCTTCAGGACGATGTCGCGGGCGGCCTGTGCCTCCGCCAGCCGTCGTCCCGGATCGTCGCTGACTTTCGATCGGAAGTGCGCGGCAAACATCACCACCCGTCGACCCTTGATCATCATGTGGACTTCCAAGAGCTCGCGTGTAAACGAAGTCGTACTGCCATCTGGTCGGGTCAGCGTTTGCGAGCGATGCGTGCGGACCAACAAGAGTGAACCGGCTCCCAGCACCGCGACATCAATGGAACCCGGCAGTCCCGTTTCTCCCAGCACCACGGTTGGATAGAGATCGCGAAGTCGTCCACGTAAGGCATCGAGCGCAGTCTGGTTCTCGATTTCTTGCAGCGCGATGACATCGGCGGATAGGCCGCGTAGTGCCGTGGCCACCGCATCTGCTTTTGTGGTGAACGCTTGCATGGTGGGAACCTGTTCGAAATCGCTTGGCGTACAGCGCCCCGAGTCACACACCGTATCGAAGAACAAGTGAGTGTTGTAAGTCAGGGCGCGGAGATCGGGCCGCACTCGCTGGGAATCCGCAACCGCGTCAGTGATCGCCAAATCCTGAACGACGGCGGAATCTGTATCAGCGTGAAAGCCAATGATC
The DNA here is from genome assembly GCA_937859535.1 of uncultured Myxococcales bacterium. Classification (GTDB taxonomy): domain Bacteria; phylum Myxococcota_A; class Polyangia; order Palsa-1104; family JAEUJZ01; genus JAEUKA01. The sequence continues at coordinate 2,303 of CALLYL010000110.1, read as the reverse complement.
TGATCAGTCGGTCGACAGCCGATCAGGCTGATTCCTACGCCAAGTCCGATGACTGCGAACGACCGCGTGATTGCCCAAGGACGAGTGCGCATGATGAAGCAGCTACTTTCCGGCGCATTTGCTGCTGCGACATTTCCCAGAAGGACCGCAATCGGAATCGAACGAACAGGAACCAGAGGGAGAGTTGGCGCACTTGCCGCTGCGACACTTGCCACCGCCGCAGTCCGAGTCAAAGGAACAGGAGCCATCGGCTGCGGTTGCGCACTTGCCACTGCGGCACTTGACGCCATTGCCACAATCGGAATCGAACGAACAGCCGCCCCCCGCTGCCGAGCACTTGCCACTGCGACATTTGCCGCCGCCACAGTCGGAGTCAAACGAACAGGAGCCATCGGCAGAGTTAGAGCACTTGCCGCTGCGGCACTTGCCTCCACCACAGTCGGAATCAAACGAACAGGTACCACCAGCGGCCGTCGCGCACTTACCGCTGCGGCACTTTACTCCTGCCCCGCAGTCCGAGTCAAAACTGCATGTACCGCCAGAGTTTGCCGAGGTCATCATCGGCACCAAGCACAGCGAGAGCACCAGGATCAGTCTAGACAGGATACGCATCGGGATTCCTTTCGAAGGAGGTGATAGCGAGAAAAGGTGCAACGACCAAACTGTGGCCGAAGGTAGCACAACCCAGATCAGTGGTTGCTGCCGGTCATGGATTTTGATCGTTCCCAATCGGAAAACGCAGCGTGATCTGGGTGCCCACCCCTGGCTGACTCTGCACGGAGATCGTGCCCTTCAACAGCTCTGTGACCAGATTGTGAACGATGTGCATTCCCAATCCGGAGCCACCTTGTCCACGACGGGTGGTGAAGAATGGCTCAAAGATGCGGGCGCGCTCTTCTGTGGTCATTCCTCTGCCGTTATCGGAAATGACCAACTCCAAATCGGTGCTGGAGAGACGGCGAAGCGTAAGACTTATCTGCCCCGGCTTGTCTTCTACGAAGGCATGGGTGATGGCATTTTGGATCAGGTTGCCCAGGATCTGTGCGATCGCTCCGGCATGGACGTCGCCTTCGATTTCTTCGGCGACGTGCAGGTTCACCGTGTGGTGGGTCCGCTTATAGAGCGGGGCCAGGCTCATCAGCACTTCGCTCAGGTAGTGTCCAAAGCGAACCCGGCGGCGGAGACCATGCGATTGATCCACAGCGACCTGTTTGAAACTGTGCACCAGGTCAGCCGCACGCTGAAGGTTGGTCAGCGTTAGTTCGGCGGCTTGTCGAGCATCTGATAGGAACGAAATCAGCGTCGAACGCTTCATCTCTCCCTTTTGAAAGCTCTGATCGAGATCACGCACGCGATCATGCAGGAGGGAGCCCGCCGTGACGGCGATTCCCATGGGGGTGTTGATCTCATGTGCGACTCCGGCGACAAGTCCGCCGAGTGCGGCCATCTTCTCCTTGTGCATCAATTCTTGTTGCGTGGTGCGCAGGACGGCCAGCAGTTTGCTGGCATAGACATCCGCCATCAGGAAGGCGGTATCAGCGTAGAGCTTGTCGAGAATCGAGCGGATTTCGATCACCAGCGTGGGTTCGATCGACTGACTGCGCAGTACCTCTTCGATGCCGCGCTTAAAGCCCAGGAAGCCGCGCAACAGCGTCGATATTTTGAACTCGGCAGCGGCGCGGAAGCTGGTCACGAACTCGATGAAGGCATCACGTTTGGACGGATCTCCCAGCAACAGATCATCGCGATACGCCCCAAACTCTTGTTCGACTAGCAATCGCGTTTCGCTGCGAGGACGACGACCGCGTAGATCGACAGCACTGTCGATGATCCAATCGGTGCCGCGATCGATGATCTCTTCGCGATGGGTGGTCAGAAACTCTTCCAAGAAGCTACGGACTTCCGGCCGTAGCGCCCGCTCATCGATCATTGTAGGGCGGACTCCTCATTTTGAAGGCGAATCCGTTTCCAGCATTGACGATCCAGAACCTCAATCGCCGGGTCTTGTGGCCACTGGGTTCTCAGCTCTGCCAGTCGCGGGCGAGCCTTTTGCCACTGTGCAGCTTGCATGATCTCAATCACCTCCAGGAGCGGCTTACTACTCGCTTGTTTCAGCGTGCGGATGCTCTGAGTATCCGCCGCAAAGACCTCAAACAGCTCAACGTTGCGGGTCTTACCACGCAGGTCAACGTGTCCAAGGAGTCGCGTATCCTTTTGAAGCTCGGCAGGGAGTCGCTCGAACACCTCGCGGGTGATCAGCATGTCCGCTTCATAGGTTCGGGTCAATCGCTCGATCCGCGACG
>CALLYL010000109.1 GCA_937859535.1 uncultured Myxococcales bacterium | reverse complement strand
TGCCCAGTCGCAGACCGTCACGGGCACTTGCAGGTAGCCATGCTGATGCAACCACAGCAACCCCAAGATCGCCGCGACCTGCACCGGGAAAAACCACGGCTGGCGAGCAATGGAACTCAAGCGCGCACCAAGCGCCTTGATCTCAGTTTGCATTTCCGACTCCTTCCAAAAACGACGATTTATTGGGCACAACCGAAACGCCACAACAATGTGCCAAACACTGTGCGAACAGTGTGTGAACCATTGTGTGTCGCGCAAAGAGCATAGGTTTTTTGCCGTTACTGCGTACAGTTGCCTATGTATGCATTTTATCCTAAACTATCGGCAATGACAAAGCGCTGAAACGGGTTCAAACATGACCATGCCCTTCTCTCCTGGCCCCAACGATGTATCAGTCCAGATGCTCAAAAAGGTGTTCGGGCCAATCGTTGATGTACTGGTGAGCGGGGCCGACCCCAATACCGTGAGCAGTGCGTCTAGCCTGTTGGGCACTCTTTTCGTGACCTTCAACAGCGGTCTGATGATTGTTGGCTCAATCATCGTTGCCTACGTCGCGGCGATGGGCGCGGTCAACACCGCCAACGACGGCGAGGCGATGGGCAAGGCGTGGAGCACGGTCTGGACACCCGTGCGGATCGTCGCGGGCGCTGGTGTGCTCCTGCCCTCCGCGAGCGGTTACTCATTCATCCAGATGCTCGTGCTCATGATTTCGCTGTGGAGCATTGGCTTCGGGAGCACGATCTACAAGGCAGGCATGGCCCTGTCGTTTTTGAAGCCGGACGGCATCGTCGCCACGTCAACCTCGACTCCCGGCTCAAGCTACGGCCTTCGTGAGTTCGCCAAGGCTTACCTACCCGTCGCCTACTGCGCGCGAGCCGCCAACACGATCTACGCCGACCCAGCGGGGAACCCGAGCGTGATGGCGAACAACGCGCAAGCCGACCGCATCACAACCGTGGACGGTCGCACTGACTACACCTTCTTCATCAAAGACCGGAATGCCGCCACAAACCTCGCCGGTGGGGAGCCATTCTGTGGCACGGTCAAGATCAGTACATATACCCCCGCTGGATCAGCGGAAGCCACCGGGACATCGGTCGCAATCTCGACTCTGCACAGCGGCATCAGTTCGGCCAAGGCAGCGGCAGCGGTCGCCTTGATGACCGACATCGACAACTGGGTTGCCACGATGCCCAGCGACTGGACGCAACCGGGCTGGAACAACGTCAACTCGGCTCAGTTCAATTCGATCGTCAAGACTCGCGAGGACGCACTGGTAGCCCAGATAACCGCACAGGCGAGCGGTAGCGAAGCCTCGATCAACAACGGGGTGGACGCCTTCGTCACCGCAATGACCGACGAAGGCTGGGCATCCGCTGGCGGCTGGTATCAGCGTGTCGGAGCGATCCGCAAGGAGATCAACGGCCTGATGAAAGAACCTGCTGGCTCAGCCACTGAACCGTCGTTGAGTAGCTTGCCAGAGGATGCCAGAGCACAGGTGTTGATGGGTAGTGTGACCACACTCGCCGAAACGATCATCAAGAAGGCCGAAGAGCCGGGCAAAGGCTACGACGTAACGAGTGCCCCTGCGGCCGACTTCGGCAGCGCGTTCCCCAAGTCTGGGACATCAGACATCAACGTCTCGGCCATGAAGGATGACATCGGCAGCAAGTTCGGTTCACTGGTCAACACGACGATGAAGGGTGCCACCGACATCATGATCGGCTCAGGCAGTGGCGTTGATGCCGTCTCCCGGATCAAGTTGACGGGCGACTACCTCGTCTTGGCTCTCACATCCGTCGAGCTTGCCAAAGTGACACTCCAAACGAGCGTTACTGCTTTGCGTGTGGTTGTCGGCGCAGCCGGTGGTTTGCAGGTACTTGGCAACAAGGCCGACTTCCGAGGCGTCACCGATCCGCTGTGGGACTGGGTGTTGGCCGTACCGATTGAGATGCTCAAAGAGCTTGGTTCCTATCTCAAGCCACTTGCCTTCTATTTCTCGGTCTTGCTGCCCTCGCTGCCCTACACGATCTTCATGGTGACGGTGGTGGGTTGGCTGCTGTCCGTACTCCTAACGACGATTGCCGCTCCTATGTGGGCCATCATGCACATGCGCCCGAGTCAGACCTTTGTCGGCTCGGAAGCACAAGGCTACCTGCTATTGATGGCCCTGTTTGCTCGACCTGCCTTGGCTGTGATCGGCCTGTTCGCTGCCATGCTGGTGGCTGATCCAGTTGTCGATTTCATCACCCAAGCCTTCTTCTCGATGCGGGGCGCTGTCGTCACCTCGACAGGCATGTTCCCCGGAGCACTGGTGGACTTCATCACGTTCGCGTGGTGGATGGTCGCTTTCGGCATCGTGTTGTTGCCGGTGCTGTACATGATCTTTGGCCTTCCGAACGCGCTGCCTGATCGCGTCTTGGCATGGCTCAACGTCGGCGTACAAGACCTCGGTGCAACACACGCCGCCTCGAACATCCGTGGTGGCGTAGCGATGGCGGCAATGCAGCAAGCTGCATCGAAAACCCAACCCCGCCGATTGCCCGATGAAGGAGGAAGCGGTGGCTCGCCAAGAGGGCCGATTGGCGGCGGCGGTCCGGGTCGTGGTGACGGTAGTCTGCGCAGCTTGCCCGGCAACACGCCCATCAACGCAGGGCATCAAGGCGTGGCTCCCGCCACTTCTGACAGCCTAGACCCCGGCACTGGGCCGACAAGTCAGCGAGGGATTGGTGGTGGACAGGGTGTCGCCTCGCCCACAAGCTCGACCAACAACCCAGCAGCACCCCTTTCCGCTGGCACGAACAACCCGCCATCGTCGCAAGTCGATTTTTCCGAGCGCTCGGGTAGCCAGCGCTTGAGCGATGCAGTCGGCGTCGCCCTCGGCACTGCCGCAGTGAGCGCCGCTCGAACCATCAAGGAATCCGGCTCTCGTGTGTTGGCTGGCGATGTACGCGGTGGGGTTGCTGCTCTGGGCAGCGGTATCGCTGACGCTGCGTCTGCGACAGCCACCGAAGGGGCCGCCGCCTATCGCGAAGGTGCAGAAGCACGGATTGCTGCGGCAGTCGCGAGCAAGCAAGGGTCTGCCCCGGCAGGTACAGATGTCTCAGGCGACGCACCACTTGAACAAGCCACAGATGCCCCGGTGGGGAGTGATTCCGTGGTGAGCGCTGGTGCAGAAGCACCGCAAGCAACTTCTCAGGAGGACAAAGCATGAGCGACAACTTTTGGGCCACACAAGACGCCGCTATCGCGATGGGTCACGCAGGCAAGGCGGTAGGTCGTCGCCAAGGCCAAGAAGAAGGCTATCAAGACGGCTTGGCAGATGGCTTTGCGCGCGGTCGCAAGTACGGTCAAGACGAGAGTGTGGCAGCGATGCAAGCCCAACTCGATGCACTCAACCAGCAGCGCAATGCACTGCAAGAGCTGTCGAACGGCTTGGTCATGGCCCTCGGTGCCGCCGTGGATGTACTTAAAGGTGCCAGCTCTGACGACAAGGTGCGGTTCGCACAGAGCTATGTCCATCGGGTAGATCAAGCCCTCCAAAAAGGCATGTTGCGGGTCGCCCCTCATCTCGATCCCAACTTTGCAAAGCCGATGGCGCAAAGCAGTGCCTTCATTCGCGAAGCGCTGGAAACCACGCTGCGCGTCCATGACAACGAAATTACCCCGTAACAGGAGAGTCACCCATGCGCCGCCCCTCGATCACCTTCCTGCGTGCCACCCAGCTCAACGGCCGGGTGCGCCGCGTCACTCCCTCCGCTGTCCGCACCGCCCGAATCGTGGCCACCGATGACGGCTTCGAGTTGCACGCCACGCTTGCAGGCAGCACCGACCGTTGGGTACTGACCAGTCCAGGCGGCATCGCCTCGACCTTCGGCGACCTGCCGGGGCTGCGCGAGTTCGCTTCCGTCGTTCTAGGCCGAGACCGCGTGCCGCTCTCTTACCAAGCTGCTTGAAAGGCTTTTTTCCATGAAAACCACCCGCACCCTGATCGCCTCTGCCCTCCTGCTCGCCGCCTCACTGGCCAGCGCGCAAATGCCCGCCGCCCTGCGCGATGCCAACGCACCCGCAGCCGGTGACTGGGCCAAGGCCTCGACCATCCTGCGCAACGCCATCGAGTGCCGCGAGCCGCTGTACTCGGCCAAGCCCGTG
>CALLYL010000108.1 GCA_937859535.1 uncultured Myxococcales bacterium | reverse complement strand
ACCAGGACACTGCCGAAGCGCTCTGCCGTTTTGCATTCGCATCACCCAGCCGAGCAGCCACCCCCTCAAACATTTTCCAAACCCACCCCGGCAGCGCTTCCCGCATCAATCGGGCGATTTTCGCGGGCGACACCCTCGTCGTTCGGTGGAGCGAGCGGAAATCTTGTGCTATCTGCAATCCGCACGTAGCGTCGCCAAGCACGAAGACGCAGCTTGTCCCGTGCTGCCGCTCTTCTAGGAAGAAACCAGGAGTCTCCCCCGTGAGTTCATCTTCGTCGCATCCATGGACACTAGAGGTCGAGGGATTCGGCCCAATCATCGAAGCCAAGATCGAGTCCGCCCCCCTCACCCTGCTAGTAGGCGACAACAACAGCGGCAAAAGCTACCTGGCCATCCTGCTATGGAGCGTCTATCAGTTAGGAAATCCATTAAGTCGACCTAGCCAGGCTGTCGCGGATTCGTCGTCTTACAAGGAACTTCGTACGTTCTTTGACTCAATTGGTGAAAATCCTGTCGTGTTGACGAGGACGGATTTCCAGAAATTGATAAATTGGGCAATAGAGTTTTTGTGCGATATTCCTGCTTTATTTAATCTGAATAGTCTTTATTGCAAGCGACTGTTCTGTTGTCTGCGAGGTGATGATAGCTTTGCAAATGTGTCTTTACAGAAGGTTGGAGACGATGGACAGAAACGCAGGGCAACTGGCGCATCCGTTACATCTGTTGGGTTACAACGCGATATAGCGTTTTATGTTAGGAGTGATGATGTTCTGAATTATTTATTTGTTCTACATTTTGTAGTGGGAAGACTTCTGAATTTTCCCAAGGGCACAAATGTTCCTACTTATTTACCCGCTTCGCGTACTGGGTTTATGCTTCTGTATGGGCCGGCCTCTGCGTACGCGGTTCAGCGGTTTTATGGGAGTGATGAACAATCTGTTCCGCGAGTCAAGCTGCCGGTTCCCGCGCTAGAGTTTTTGGAGTGGCTGGGTAGAGGGCCCGATGCGGAGCCGGGGCCGTTTGCGGGGGAGGCGGACATCTTGGAGGGGCTGCTGGGCGGGGCCATTGAGGTCGAGCGGCGTCCGGTGGGGGCACCGACCTATCAGTATCGACCGGCGGGGGGCGAGTCTTTGCCGATGCCGCAGGTTTCGTCTCTGGTGAGCGAGCTGGCCCCGATCATCTTGGTCTTGCGTTATGCGAAGAAGCTGAGCTTTTTGGTGATTGAAGAGCCCGAGGCTCACCTGCATCCCAAGGTTCAGCGCGTGCTGGCGCGTACCATTGTTCGGCTGGTTCGCAAAGGCGTGCGTATCATCCTGACCACGCACAGCGATCTGTTTTGTCAGCAGATCAACAACTGCCTGAAGCTGGGATCTCTATCGGAAGCGGAGCGTAGCTTGGTGCAGAAGCAGCTTGGCTATGACCCCAGCGAATACCTGACCGCAGAGGACGTACGCGGATATAGCTTTCAGAACACTCCGAAGGGCTCTGTGGTGACGCCACTTCAGAATGGTCCGTTTGGGCTGGACATGCCGACCTTCAACCAAGAGCTAGAGAACATCCTCGATGAGTCGCGGCGTATCGAAGACAGAATGTCGCAATCCACCGGGGGCGCGGAATGAACCTGGCACAGCGTGCAAAAGAGCGGCTTCGAAAGGAGTTTGTGGAACAGTGCCTGGTTTTGACGGAGGCACGGGAGTTTCGAGTCGAAGAGCGGTCGAGCGATGGTGCCGCTGAGGTGGTCTTGGAGCTAGAACAGCCACGAGAGTGTCTGTGCTTTCAGGCTGAGCCACAAGGTGGTACGAGATGGTTTCAGTATGTTGGTACCCAGAAGTGTGCAGATGGAAGCTTGCTGGTTCCTACCACGGGTGGTGGATATATCGCCCATATTGTGGAATGCAAGGCAACGCTCGATAGCTCGAAATGGGTTGATGTGAAGCTTCAATTCGCCGGAGCCTTGCTGCGACTGCACGGAGTGGCCGCTGCCCTGGATTTGCGAATAGAAAATGTCAAATGCTATACGGCCTTTCGTAAGAGCCGACTCGTAGATCCTCGAAATGTGGTGAGCAGGCACGCCATGCTGGGCGGTCGGACGCCACCGGCAGACGCGCTCGCCGATCATGCGAAGGCTTCAGCGGATCTCCGGTGGTTTGGGCGAACGGTTCACAAAGACGTGCCATTGGTCGTTGAACAACAAAATGGCCGGGACGTAGGGCGGGCTCGGCTGGCGATTGGCGACTGAGCTGGGCTGCCGGGCTACTCCAAGGCGCGGAGGCGGGCTAGGTCGGCGGCGGAGGAGAGCTGGACGTCGAGGTCGCGGATTCGGCCATCGCTGAGGTCGTAGATCCAGCCGTGGACGCTGACGGGTTGGTTGCGGGCCCAGGCGGCTTCTAGGACGGTGGTCTCGGCGACGTTTAAGACTTGGTCGATGACGTTTAGCTCGCACAGGCGGGCGGCGCGGGCGTCGTCGTTTGGGAGTGCGCCGAGTTCGTGCTTGTGGTGGCGGGCGAGGTCTTGGATGTGCCGGAGCCAGTTTTCGATGAGCCCGAGCGGCTTGGCTTCGAGGGCGGCGCGCACCCCACCGCAGCCGTAGTGTCCACAGACGATGATGTTGCGGATCTCGAGCACCTCGACGGCGTACTGGAGCACCGACAGCATGTTGAGGTCGGTGTGGATGACCAAGTTGGCGACGTTGCGGTGAACGAACACATCCCCGGGGGACAGGCCGGTGATTTGGTTGGCGGGAACGCGGCTGTCGGCGCAGCCAATCCACAGGTAGTGCGGTGACTGCTGGTGCGCGAGGCGGTCGAAGCACTCGGGATCACGCTCGACCATTTCCTTGGCCCATAGCTGATTCTGGTCGAGCAAGTGCTGTAGCGAAGACATGGTGTCCACCCCCCCACTACAGAGCATAGCCAATGCGGCGGCTCAGCGGGACGGCGGCGGATAGAGACCAGAAACGATGAGGGAAACCGATTTCTGCGCGGCTGGGGCCTATTTTTCAGCCGGGCGGGGTGTGGTTTCGGTCCAGGTCAAAGCTGAAGCTGGCCTTGCAGGGTGAGTCCGTGCGAGGCGGCGGCGGGCACGTTGTCATCGCGGCTGCGGGTGTTGCCGTAGGCGTAGCGAAGCAGCAGCTTGAGATGATTGCCGCGAACGTAATAGACGAACAGGGCTTCGGCCTGCGACTTGATGACGGCGTTCGTTACGACATTGGCATCGATGACATCGCCACGGGCGGCGAGCTGCAAGTATCGCCGATAGACAAAACAACCCCCGTGGAGATAGCCACCAGCCGCCCACACCGTTGCGCCGCCGGAGAGCTGTTGCCAGCGGGCGTAGCCTTCGGTTTGAAGCACGCACGCGCCTCGGCTGAGGGCCAGGTCGAGACCGACGGTTGCATAGGGGGCGACCTCTGCCGGCACGGTCGGCAGCCCTCCGGCATCGAGCGGCAGGTCATGCCGTCCATAGGTTCCGTTGATGCCGATGGAAACCTGCGGCTGCGTGTCGTCAAACTGCGGCGTTTCGCTGTAGACCGGCTTGCCGCGCAGGTTGGCCGCAAGTCGCGCAATCGCCATGATTCGCCCGCCGCCAGGGACTTGGTTGATGCCGTTGCCGTTAAAGACGCCCGCGTAGTATTCAAGGTGGCCGTCGGCTGGCATGCCGAACACCATCGCGCCCAGATCGCGGTTGTCGCGGAAGAAGACATTCGAGGGCGCAAAGTCGGGGAACAGCAGCCGAAACGGCGGCACCAGAAACTCACGGGAAAACGGCGTGAGAAACTGCCCGACCCGTACCCCAATGGCAGGATGGGGCTGAATCGTGATCTCGGCATCGAGCAGGGTGGCGCTCCGACCGGCCAGCTCGGGCTGGATAAAGTACTGAATCCACGGACGCAGTAGCTTTCCGCGCAGTACCGGTCGCGCCATGGCCACCCGAAATTCCGGGACTCGGACGGTGTCGGCGATGACCTCATCGAGGCGAATCTGCGCAAAGAAGTGCAGCTCTGCCGAAAAGGACGAATCAGCCGTAGAGACGCCGAGACCCCGATCGAGAGAGGCAAAGAACAGCGGCCCGCTCGCATCCGGCGGCGGTGGAGCGGGTACCACGGGGGGCGGCGGGGGTGCAGGAGTCGGCGATGGTGCAGGAATCGGCGATGGTTCAGGAATCGCAGGACCGGACGCCGGAACAGGGGCCGTCGCCGTGGCTGGACTCTGTGCTGGTAGGTCCGCCGCCGCCTGCATGAGGAGAGACAGACAGATTGCGCTCGACAGCATGGAACGCCTCGATCGGGTGGTGCGGACCGTGTGCGCGGTGTGCCCCGCAAAACGGAACCCGCGCTAGTTGGTTGAAGGGCTGATGCTGACGACTGGCTTGCGGCGGGCCGCCAGCTCGTGAGAAGCGCTTGGAGTGTGGTCGTGAAGGCCAATGATCTCCAACGTTCGTCCAGCTCGCTGCCAGTCATCGGCCATGTGGCGTAGCTTTTCAATCACGGTGTGGTCGACGAGTCGAGTCGCTTCTAGGTCCAGCACCAGCTTGGTGATGGTGGTCGGAATCGAGTCGAGCCGCCGCTTCAGGGACAGGTAGTTACTAAACACGGCCGCATCGTACACTCTGAGCCGCAGCGTGGTGTCATTGAGCTCGACTTGTTCGATGCGGCTTGCGAACATGCCTCGCAGCGGCGCGCCATGGCGGAGGTGCAGCAGCATCTTGAGCACCACACCGGCTCCGACTCCGAGCAGCAGATCGGTTGCCAGGGTCACAAGCAGCGTGGTCACGAACAGCAGGAGCTGCTCATGGCCGATGCGGAACACGCGCACAAACTCGGCAGGTGAGGCCAGCCGAATGCCGGTGTAGATGAGCATGGCTCCGAGCGCGGCCAGGGGGATTTTCTGAAGCAGACCGGGTAGCAGCGCCACCATCAGGAGCAGAAACAGACCGTGGAAGAAGTTGGCGTAGCGGCTTCGCGCTCCGTTATTGATGTTGGCCGAGCTGCGGACAATCTCGGAGATCATGGGCAAGCCGCCAAGCAGACCGGCGACCACGTTGCCGACACCGGTGGCAAACAGATCGCGGTTTAGGTCGCTGTGGCGATGTTGGGGATCGAGCGCATCGACGGCCTTGGCGCTGAGCAGCGACTCAAGCGAACCGACCAGGGTAAACATCACGATGTACTTGATGGAAACCCAGCCGAGCAGGTGCGAAAAGTCGGGCCAGGAGTGGGACTGGGCGAGGCTGCCGGGAAGCTGAACCAGATACTGCGGACCGACCTTGTAGTGATGCAGATGGAAGTCATAGGTGTGCTCGTGGCTTAGATCGAGAAACATGCCGAGCGGCACGGTGATGAGCAGCACCACCATCGGCGCGGGAACTTTCTTGGCCCAGGAAAACGGGAGCTTGGGAATCCCAAACAGGAGTACCAGGCTGAGGATGCCGATGAGAGCGACCTCGGGGTTCATGTTGGCCAGGCTGTGCGGAATTTCGGCGAGGAGCTTGAGTGGCTCACGGGCGATCGGGGCCACTCCGAGCGCAGTGTGGGTCTGTTTGGAAACGATGATGACGCCGATGGCGGCGAGCATGCCGTGGACGACCGCCGAGGGGAAAAAGTCGCCGAGCTCTCCGGCACGCAGCCGGGACAACAGCACTTGCAGGACTCCGGCGATGACGACCACGGCGATGGTGCGGTGATATCCAGCAACGGCGTCACCTGCTCCCAGCTCTTGGACAGCCCCGAGCGCGATGACGATCAGACCGGCGGCGGGGCCCTTGATGGTAAGCTCCGCGCTGCCGACAAACGTGGCAATCAGGCCTCCGACCACCGCCGTGACGACACCGGTGACGGGGGGGAAGTTGCTGGCCATCGCGATACCCAGACACAGCGGTAGGGCGATGAGAAACACGAGAAAACCGGACACAAGGTCGGCTCTTAAATCTGGGGTGTAGGTGGCTTGGCGGCTCACGGCAGCATCCTTCGGTGCGAAGACGTCGTTCTTCGCGGGATGGCATTGCCAGCGCTGTGCCAGGGTTGAGTCGGCGTGCCTTTCGAGGATTGCCGTCGAGAAGACGGCAGATGTGGGTGTGGCTGTGGGTGATGACGGGATCGGCGGCGTTAAGAAATCGAACGTTGGCGGGTCCGGGCGGTCGATTCTGTAACGTCGGCGATCTACCAGCGCAACGAAAAGGTCGCGGAGTTACACGGCGGCGTGATGCTGGTATCGGGGGGGGAGACGGTCCCCTTGATGCCGAGGAATCCGAAGATGGCGCTGAGTCCTCCCGAAATCGACACAAACACACAGTACGGAACGTTGGTACAGCGGGAATAGCGCACGGTCATTCGTCCTGACCGGGGGCCTTGCGCGACATATTCATAGTCGACCCCGCGGGCCGAGGTGCTGGCTACTTGACCCATCCGCTCGAAAATCGTCGCGGGGGATGTGCCAAACAGGCGCAGCATGCCTTCGGCCATGGTGCGAAGGACCGTAGTTCCGGCAACCTCCGAGGTTTCCCGACTACAGCGGGCACAGACATCCGAGCCGCGCAGGTCAAAGATGGCGGCATCCAGCTCGACGATCGCCTGTCCGGGAACCCAGCTCGAAGACGGCGGTGGCTCATCGATGAGCTTGCGAGTGGAGTCCGAGACCAGACCGCGCAGCTCACGAAGGGGGACGTGCGCAGCCGCAGCCCGCAGGCGACCATTCCACACGGTGCCTTTGATCTCGAACTGGAGGGTGGCTTGCTTTCCCAGTTCAACCTGCGTGGGCATCGACTGTTCCTGTCCATCCTCCTTCATGTGGGAGGTGCGCTGCAAGTTCTGTCTGGGCTCGCTCCCCCGCAGACTAGGTGGATACGTTCTTGTCGATGCCGCGCTTCCACGCTACCGTCGTAGGGTCGATAGGAATCCAAAGTTCCCGCATACTTAACTCACCGAGGAGAAAGACATGAAAATTCAGAACCTAGCTTGGACCGCATCCCTGTGTCTTGCGTCAGCCCTTATCGGCTGTGATTCGTCCGGCACCATCATGACCGACATGTCGCCGCCTGTGGTGATCACTCCAGAGCAGGCCTGTCCTGCGGTGATCAAGGCGTACTGTGCCAAAGCGAAGGAGTGCTATCCGATTATCTGGCAGCTCTCTTGGCCAGATGCCGCAACCTGTGAGGCACGGCTCAACCTGACGTGTCTGCCGCTCGCCAAGGTCACTGGGAACAGCGTGACCGGACCGGACTTGCAGGCCTGTGCGGCGAAGTTTAACAACCTCACCTGTGATGAGTATTTCTCACTCTCGAATCCGATACAGGTGTGCGGCTTTAAGCCCGGCACCCTGACCGAAGGTACCGCCTGCGGTGAAGATGTCCAGTGCGCGAGTCTGTACTGCAAAAAAGATGTGGGCATGGACTGCGGCAAATGCACCGTGATTGGGAAGTCCGGCAGCGTGTGTGTCAACAACACCGACTGTGACAAGGGACTCACGTGCGTGGGGGCTGCGGGGGCCCGGCAGTGTGCGGCGTACCTGACGATGGGCGCGAGCTGTAGCACCGCGTTGAACAGCGTCCCATGCCTGGGTACCTTGGCCTGTCGAAACGGCACCTGTTCCACTCCTGCCAAGCTGGGAGAGACCTGTTCCACCACCGCGCAAGACTGTGACAAGCCGAGCGGACTAAGCTGCCCAGTGGCGGGCAAGTGTGTGGCTCCGGCTACGGCGCAGCTCGGGGGGGCATGCGGTCAGCAAGGCACTACCTACATTCTGTGTACGGGCGGAACCTCGTGTGATCCGGGGACCAAGAAGTGCGTGGCATCTTTGGCTGATGGGACAAGCTGCAACGCGGGATCCGGAATCGGCTGCCAGGCACCTGCCAAGTGTACCGCCAGCGTCTGTAAGATTGCCGATCCGACGCTCTGTAAGTAACGGCTAGCGGTTGGGAAGTCCTCCCAACTGTGAGTGCTCCGACTGACCTTGGGGGGGAGAAACGGAATGCTGTGATGAAGGCCTCTGTACTTGCTTCCTGGGTTCTCCCACTACTCTCCATGTCCGTCGTGGCTGGCTGCGGCGGAACCGATCCAACACCTACTGCATCCAAATGGTACTTCACCTGTGGTGATCCAGTCTGTCGTGGCTATACCGCACCAGCAGGAGTGCCAAAATGTACGACGGAAAAGGCGGGTGACTCTTGCGTGACTGGGGCCGCAGAGTGTGATCCGGTGGATTCCTGTAATCGTCGGCTGCGCTGCGCGACCAGCGATCCGACGATGCAACCGGGCGGCTGTCCGATCTCGCGGCGATCTGTGAAGACCGACATTCAATACTTGAGCGCAACCGACTTGCAGCGCTACGCCGATGAGGTGATGAAGCTGAAGCTTGCGACGTTCAAGTACCGAGCGGGTGGACCACAGCGACTTGGCTTCATGATTGACGATCAAGGAGACGGAACCGGAAAGAGCATGAGCGTGGATGCAGAACGCGACATGGTCGATCTGTACGGCTTCACGAGCATGGCGGTGGCCACTCTCAAAGTGCAGCAGCAGCAAATCCAAGGACTCGAACAGAAGCTGAGTGAGCTGAGCCGCCAACTGCGTACTTGTCAGCCCACATCGTCTGCGCGCACCCGCTCTTCGTCACGCTAAGTGCAGGGTCGCATCGTCGCGCTGGATGGTAAGTGCATGCGGATGGACAGAATTCCGTCCGAGCCTATCGCCTGCCGAGGGGTTTGGCGTACCATGGTTCGATGCGACCCCTTGCGTTCCTTTCGGTCATCCTTCCTGTAGTGTCAGCCCGTATGGCGGGCTGTCATAGCCCGCCGGTTCCGGCCCGTATTCCTGCGGATCTGAGCAGT
>CALLYL010000107.1 GCA_937859535.1 uncultured Myxococcales bacterium | reverse complement strand
GACGGAAAGCTCCTCAATGGAGGTCTCGTCGATCGCTTCGGCTTCTTCGGACGGATGCAACCCAATCAGCGCGTTCACCCGTCCGAGCAGCTCATCAATGCTATACGGCTTGAGCAGGTAATCTTCCGCCCGCGTCCGCAGCTTCTTGTGTTCTTCGATGTCCCGCTCCGTCGCCTCCGATGACGTAACGATCATCGGAATCGAGCCATATTGCGCCGTCTTCTTGATGCGATTGCACAGCGCCCAACCGAGCCGTTTCGGATCGATCGACAGGAGGATCAGCTCAGGAAAGAGCTGCGGTCCCGAGAGCAAGTCGTTTCCATCGGCAAATAGCTGAACCTTGAATTGGTAATTGGCGAGGACAGCACGCAGCCGCTCACTCAGTACCGGATCGTTGTCGATGATGAGCACCAAGCGCTCGGCCCTGACCTTGCTCATATGCACCCCTTCGCTGGCCCGCGATGAGCCATCCATGCTTCCTATCACAGAGTGACCAGAGCTGGGCAGTCGAATCTTGCCGACGCCGCCGACATCCTTCGCAGCAGAGCGCACAGGCACTCGTCGTCGCAATCATTGCATCGCTCAGAGTTGAGCTGGTCGAACTACTTGCTGCTACCCCGATATGGGTCAAAGGCCACATCAGAGCCGCGCTCTTTGCGAAAGTCGGCCAGCTCTTCACTGGTGAAGGCGTCGGCGCTTCCGGCTGGCAAATACGTTCGCACAAAGTCCTCGACCGCATCGCGACCACGCTTGCCCAGCACGTCTTCCCGCGAATCCGAGCAGTCCGCCCACTTTTCGTATAGCTCACGCCGACGAGACGATGCCGAGCGGCCACTGTTCCAAATCGAGTGCAACTCACGAGCAAAACCCGCCAGCACCGATTCTCGTCGCTCTGATATCGAACGCTTCCGAAGATCGTTCCGCAGCTTGTCGGAAAACTCCAAGAACCGCCGCTTTTCCGACTGGTAGGGATCTTGCTTAGCTCCGCGCATCGCCAAATCGGTCAAATCGAACGTAAAGGTGCCGCCTTTTTGGAATCCGATCGGAAAGCGGTTCTCGAAGTCGATCGACCCATCCGACTTGATGTGGGCGATGAAGTTCTTGGTTTCGGACTTATATCCACCGTCTTTGTCGGCGAGAAGCACGAAGTCCGGTTCCTTCTTTTCCTCTAACCGCTCGTCTTTGAACAGTCGATCGGGCCCTTTGGGAATCGGCGCATTTGCGGCAGGTCCACCAACCACACCGTTGAGACTCTTTGGGAACAGTACCAACGGGCCTTTCGATAGGCTCGGCCCCACTTCTCCCGAAGCAGGAGGAGGCTGCATGGGCACAGCTATCGCCGAGCTCCCGGCTGCGACGTTTTCGGGACGCTGAACTGGCTGAAGCTCTCTGGGCAGCCGTGTCGGCGTCTCCGTTCGCGGTGCAAGCTGCGGCTTTTCGGGCACTGGTGGTGGCGTCACCTCCAGCGGGTTCACTGGTTCGGGGAGCGGTGCAGGCTTGCGAATCACCACATCGACAGTAATGGGTCCGGTCTTCCGAGGACCGAGCGGCAGCGGATGATGATAGGCATACACAGCGAGCCCACCGTGAAGCAAGACCGCAATGAGCACCGCTCCGCTCATTCGAGCCGTCGCGGGATCTGGGGGACTCGTCCGCTTTTGCGAGGCAGCGGGCGGAAAATGGTTCTGTCTTCTGCTCATCGTGCGCGTACTATCGCCAACTATTGCACAGCTTGTGGAGCGACGCAGCTTTCATCCGCGTCCGCGATAACTTGCAACGCATGACCGGTCTGCCCGATTTGCTCTCAGGCTTTCTCTGGCGGCGACTGATTGGCGATCTTGGAGGGTGTCAAAGACGAAAGCCAAGCCCAGCGGGAGGGAACTACTTCCCCTTTTTGCCGCACTTGATGGCGATTTCTTTGCTCTCGGTCGGAGTGAAATCAAACTCAGCAGGTTTACAGCCGACCGTCGCGATCGAAAAGTGGATTTTGGTATCACTCTTTTCGATCTCTTCTTCGAAGAGCGGCTTGTTTCCGATCGAGACGCCATCGCGCTTGAGGTTGATCGGCTTGCTGGCGACCACCTTGAGCTTAAACTTGGGTTTCTCTTTCGGTAGTTCTAGCACAGGCTTCGGCTTAGGTTTCTCGACGACGGGAGGTTGTTTGTCGAGATCCTTGTCACCGCTAGCCACCCACCGGAACACGAGCGCGCCAATTGGAGCGAGCAGCGCCAGCACGAACAGAATGATGAATAGGTTGCGACGACTACCAGTCGGCTGAGGTGCTGATCCGGACGAAGACATATGCGGAGCCGTCTGATCCGGAGCTCGTTCACCCGATTGTGACAGCCCCGGAGCAGATCCCTGTCGTCCGTATGGCTGTAGCATCCCTTGGGACTGCCCAATCGCCGGCGTCTGCGACAGTGACATGGGCCGCTGCGGATCCATCATCTGTCCCGGCGGTGCCATGTCTCCCCCCGGCTCGACGAGAACCGTGCGCTTGTCCGCCAAGTCATCATCTTGATCGAGGCTGATCATCCCCCCGCCACGCTGTGGAGGACGAGACGCTGGCCCACCCACTCCCGTCTGTCGACCCACATTGCCGGTCGGCCGACCGGGTGCCGCCGCAGGTGCATTGTTGAGCCGACGGTAGTGACCCGAGGCCGCTGGTTGATCATTCAGCGTCATCGGATCTTCCTCTTCGACATCGTCGATTCGGTAGACCTGACCGTTTTTGCGAATCTCACGCACCTGGACCAGCACGTCATTCGCATCGGCAGGCCGCTTGGCGCGATCTCGCTCTAGCATCCTCGACAAGAGCGAGTCCATCTGCTCGCTAAAGTTCTTGTTCGGGGCAATGTTCGATAGCTTGGGCGATTCCTTGCGGAGTCGCTGCGCCAGAACCTCCATGCCGTCTTCGCCAGTAAACGGAGCCCGTCCAGCAAGCATTTCAAACAGCAGCAGCCCTAGCGCGTATACGTCACAGCGCGAATCAATCGGCTGAATACCGAGCGCCTGCTCTGGGGCCATGTACCGAGGCGTACCAAGCCGCAGCTCCGGTCGAGTGAGCTGATCTTCAGGTGCCGAAGTCCCCGGATCGAGCAGCTTGGCCAGACCGAAATCGAGCACTTTGACCACTTCACCGGCCGCATCAAACTTGGCGATGAAAATGTTGTCTGGCTTGAGGTCACGGTGGACAACGCCAACCTTGTGGGCTGCGCCGAGTGCGCCCGCCATCGACTCAAATGCATCCAGCGCTTGGTCGACCGTAAATGCCGGCTCACGCCGCAGTCTTTGGCGCAGAGTCTCTCCCGCGAGATACTCCATCGCCAGGTAGAGGATTCCTTCGTCCTCCCCAAAGTCAAAAATGGTGATGGCATTGGGGTGGTTGATGAGGCTGGCGGCCTTCGCCTCGCGCTTGAAGCGCTCGGTGACGCCTTCCTGCCCTGCCAGGTCCACCCGCAAGACCTTGATGGCGATCTCGCGGTTAATCGGCGCTTGGATGGCCTTATAAACGTGACCCATCCCCCCAGAGCCGATAGCCGACTTGATCGTATACCGTCCGCCGATGGTCTTCCCAATCAGCGAGGACGCATTCGCTTTCCCTTGAGCAGCTTCGCCGGCCATCCTGATGCCAAAGTCATCTTATCCTATCTAGGCTTTCGTAGGCTATAGGGCTTCTTGGCAAAAATGCGTGGCGTCCCGGAAAGGATACGAACCGGCCTGCCGGCGCAGGCAAAGAAGTCCCGGTTCAAGACGAACCGGAACGTCTGGCGAAAGATGTGAATGGAAGACGCCGCAATGTTGGGGATGCGGCAAGAGATCAAGCCAAGCGGACGCTCGACGGTGAGTTACTGTGCGGCACCGGCAGTGATCCAAGTGCCCCAGCTTGTGGCCATGGCATCGTTCAGGCTCTTCGGGTGCGTCATCATCGCACCACCAGCCGCAGGAGTGTACGTTCCGCCCTTACCAACGACGATGAGTGGAGAGGCGTCCGCCGTAGTAATCAGGTTGGCAGACTTGAGGGTGCTGTAGGTAGTCGCTGCACTCGCCGCGTCGATGACGAACTTTTTGGCCGCCACTCCGCCAGTGGTATGGCACGAACCGCAGGCGCTCTTCATCTGTGGGTAAATATCGACGGAGAACGTCTGCGGGGTCGGTTCGGTGGTGCCACCACAAGCGGACATCATCACGCCGAAGCCAAACACACAGAGTAGCCGTTGGGCATAGGTCGCAAGATACATGGACTCTCTCCTCGCTGTTGGTTTTGGGACTAGTTTTAAGACCCGTTTCAGGGAAACAACCTAAGCAGAGCCAAAGGCTCTAAGCTCAATGAGTCGAGCACAGCATCGGACCAAATCCCCCCAAAAGAAGAGCGATTTTGGTTAGCCGATGCGAGCGGTTCAGATCCAGTTTTGCTCGGCTGCATTGTCTTGTTAGCACCACATTCTGCCGAGCAAGTCAAACACTCCGCCCACTTTACCGTGGATTGCCGCGCTGTGTCATCACCTGTCGCGATCTCGGATCGACTCGGGCGTTATGCGGCCCGAACCGGGGTAAGCCACCGGCCCACCATGGGATGCAGGCATTGTGTAGGCGGCGTTTGAGCGGGCAAGCGGGCTTGACGGCATGACATGCGTGCTTACCTTCGCTGCTGAAAATCGAAACACTCGAACCAGATAGCTAAAAACAACTGGGATTCGCCCGGAGGCAAAAGGAACATGGCAAAGATCATCGGTATCGACCTGGGCACGACCAACTCCGTCGTCGCCATTATGGAAGGCAAAGAACCCAAGGTCATCGTCAACGAGGAAGGCGGGCGTCTCACTCCGTCGGTGGTTGGCTTTGATGACAA
>CALLYL010000106.1 GCA_937859535.1 uncultured Myxococcales bacterium | reverse complement strand
GCCGGTGTGGCCTGTGGCAGCAACAAAGACCGCTACTGCTACAACTACTTCCGCGCTGTCACCGAGACGCGAAATTACGCACTGTACCTGCGCGATCAGTGGAGCGTTTCGGACATTGGCCTCGTCATCAACGCCGGTCTGCGCTGGGAAGCCCAAGAGATATTCGGGGCCGATGGCTCGAAGCAGATTGCGCTGTATGACAACGTTGCACCACGTGTCGGTGCGACCTGGGATCCGAGCCGCAGCGGTCGGTCGAAGATCTACGCACAGTACGGTCGCTTCTATCAGTCCATCCCGATGGACATCAACGACCGCTCGTTCAGTGGAGAAGGACTGCTGGTCGGGCGGACGTTTGCCTCGAACTGCGGTCGAGAGCAGCTTTCGCCGTCGGGAAGCCCGGTTCCGGTGCCGAAGCCGCTGCCAGGCTCGCCGTGTACGCTATCCGACCCGCGTGTCTCGGGCGGTGGGGTGTTTGCGCCGGTTGCGCCGTTCCTAAAGGGCCAGTTTCTCGACGAAGTAGTCGGTGGTGCCCAGGTTGACGTGGGACTCGATATCGTCGTCGGTGCCTACTACACCTACCGCTGGCTCGGTAGCATCGTCGAGGATCTATCGGTCAACGGCGGTGACACCTTCTTCATCGCGAACCCTGGGGCCGAGTCGGACTCGAAGACGGCTGCGGACCTGCAAACGGAGGCCGATCGGATGGCTCGGGAAGCGGCGGCGGCTCCGGGCGATACCAAGCTGGCCCGCGACGCGCAGATGGCGCAGAACAAGGCCGATGTCTACAAGGCGCAGGCGCTGTTCCCGAAAGCGACCCGTGACTATCATGCGATGACGCTGACGCTGCAAAAGCGGTTGTCGAATCGCTTCTCGGTGCTGATGAACTACACGTACTCGCGGCTGCTCGGTAACTATCCGGGTCCGTATAGTCCGTACAACAATCAGCTCGATCCGAACATCAGCGTTCAGTACGACATCATCGACCTGACGGTGAATCGCAACGGACCGCTCAACAACGATCGGCCCCACAACTTCAAGGCGACCGGCTTTTACCAGCAGCCGGTATTTGGCGGTAGCGGCACGATCACCGCGAGCATTACGTTCACCGCGCTATCGGGCAGGCCGATTCAGGTACTGGGGCAGCACAACCAGTACGGTGCCCGCAACACCTTCATCTTGCCGTCGGGCAGCGCGGGTCGTACGCCGACCATCACCCAGCTTGATGCCCACCTGGCGTATGAGCATGCGCTGACCAAGGCCGTGAAGTTGTCGGTGTATGGCGATGTCATCAACCTCGCCAACCAGCGCGGCATCATCAACGTGGATGACGAGTACACCTTCTCGGTGGTCAATCCGATTGCCGGTGGCAAGGTTGAGGATCTTCCCTCGGTGCGCACGCTGGATGGAACCAAGCCGATCCTAAACTCGAACTACGGCCAACCAACCGCCTACCAGTCACCGCTCTATCTGCGCTTCGGCGCACGACTCTCCTTCTAATGTCGTTTCTATTGCGGTGTGCCATCGCGGCTTCTGTGGTGGCGGTGCTTTCCCCGGTGGCAGCGGCTTCGGAAGCTGCTACCCCGGTGGTGGCCTTCGATCCTGCCAGCCTAACGCCCTATTTTGTCGATGGTCCGCTCGCCAAAGCGAGTGAGCGGCTGCGTTCCGGGGATCCGGTGGCGGCGCGTGGCCTTATCACCGATTACGTCGTGGCCTGGCGAGGGGATCGTACCGCTCGTCGGCAAGACGCCAAGGACGATGCGCTGGATGTGAAGGTGCGGTTTCTGCTCGGGCTGGCGATGCTGCGTACCGCAGAGCAGCTTCCGGTGGGACCGGAGCGAGCGACGACGGCCCAAGGTGCGGCGCAGCACTTCGATGCGCTGGTGAAGAGTTATCCGCTGCTCGCGAGCTATCACTCGCTGTTTGCGGCACAGGCCCTGTTGTCGGCGGGTAAGCCGAAAGATAGCTTGAGCCGCCTTCAGAAGATCCCGAGCGAATCGGTGCTCGACTGTGAGGCACGGTATCTGCGCGGTGAAGCGCTGCGGGCCGATTCGGAGCAGGAAAAACACCGATCCCCGGCGCTGCGTGAGCAAGCGGTAGGGGCCTATCGGGCGTATCTGTCGGCGTGTGGCGAGCACGCTCGTTATCGTCGGCAGGCGCAGGCTCAGACCGCGACTTTGCTAGATACACTGGGACGAGCGGCGGAAGCGCTGCAAATCTGGCGACGGCTGTACATCGAAGCGCCGACCGAGTCGGTGTCGACGCAGGCGGCGCGACGGCTGGAGCAACCGGGCGTCAAGCAAGCACCGTTTTCCGCCAGCGAGCTACTCGAACGGGCGCAGGTTCTCTTCGACGAGATGCGCAACCCCGAGAGTGAGGCGGCGTTCCTTTTGGTCTTGGAACAGCCGGACCTCGACGACAAACAGAAGTGTGTGGCGCGCTATCACCTGGCCCAGAGTGTGTTCAAGCAAAGACAACGACCACGGGCGGCACCGCTGTTTGACCAGGCGGTGGTGGCCTGTGCTCCTTCGGCGGCCAAGAACGACGACCTGCATATGAAGTCGCTCTATCAGGGGGCGCGCTGTCATGCCTCGGCGGGAAGGCTGCAAAAAGGGGCGGAGCTGTTTGCGCTGGCCGAGGCCGAGCATCCGACACACAGCTATGCCGATGACTCGCGGTTGCGCCAGGCCGAGATGTACCTGGATTTGGCGGAGCGGCTCGCCAAAGACGGTCCCAAGAAGACCTGCGAGGCCGAGCAGTGCCCCGACTACGAAGCCAAGTTCACTGCGCTGCTGGCTGAGCTGCCGACCCGCTATCCCGATGGCGATCGTCGGGCCGAGGCGCTGTGGCGACTGGCTTTTCGGGCGCTGCGCAAAAAGGATCTCGTCAAGGCCAAGGCTTGGCTGACGTCCGCGCTAGAAAAGATCCCGCGTGAGGTTGGCTGGGATCAGGAAGGGCGGACGCTGTACTGGCTTGCTCGGATCGCGGAGCAGTCCGGTGACCGCAAGGCCGCAGTCGACTACTACCAGCGGACGGCGCGGAACTATCCACTCAGTTTCTATACGCTGCTTGCGCTCAATCGGCTGCGGGTCGGCTTTGATCCGGAGTTTGCGGCGCTGCTGCGCGAGCTGTATGGCGATCCACATGATGAACCGCTGCACTTTTCATCGCGGGCGCTGTACTCGATGCCGGGATTTTTGCGCGGGATCGAGCTGCTGCGACTGGGGCTCGGGGGTGAGGCGCGGCGCGAGTTTACGGCGGTCGGCATTGTCGTGCCCGAGCAAAAGGGCGGGGCGGACAAGGAAAAAGATCCGTCGGAGAGTGAGCTGCTGTGGCTGGCCTCGGTGCTGTATGAACGGGCGGGCGACTGGCACCGTTCCCATTTCATCCCTCGCCATATCTTGACCGCGTGGCAGCAGCACTATCCGGTCGGGGAGTGGCGGAGTCGCTGGCTTCTGGCCTATCCGCGAGGCTATGCCGAACTGCTGGTCAGTGCAGCGCAGCAGAACGGACATCCAGAGGCGCTCCAGTTTGCGATCGTGCGGGAGGAGTCGGCGTTCGATCCGCTGACCGAGTCCTTTGCCAACGCGATCGGGCTCACGCAGATGATTCCACCAACGGCAAAGCGGTTCGCAAATGGCTTGCCGTACGATCGCCAAGCGCTCCGTGATCCCGCAACCAATGTGGCGATCGGAAGTCGGTTCCTGGGCTTTCTGTGGCAAGCGATGAACCATCATCCGTCGCTCGCGATCAGTGGCTACAACGCAGGAGAGGGCGCGGTGTGGCGGTGGCTGAAAAACTATGCGGACCTGCAAGAGATCGACCTGTTCGTGGAAGCGATCCCGTATGACGAGACACGCGGTTATACCAAGCGGGTGTTGTCGAGCTTCCTGACCTACCGCTGGCTTCAACCGCTTCCCGATGGAACTCCACTGTCGGCGCGGGTACCCGAGCTACCGTTTCCGCTTCCTGCACCGCCAACCAAGGGTCGGCCATCCCCCACATCCACCCCCACTACAATCCCTGCCGGAGGAGCCGAACAATCCTCGGTGCCGTCGGTCGCGGTTCCTGCCGCAGCGGAAGTGAAAGCGCCTGAAAGTCCTCGATAAAAAACCGTGAGGTGGTTGTTGATTTGATGCAGGGGTTCGGTAAAACTCAAAAAAGTAGAAGCCGGTGTTCCCCGTGCTTCTTCATCGGAAGATGCCCGAAAAGAACGAAGAGCCAGACAGTACCCCCGGCCACCCTTTGGGCGGTCTTTTAGCTGATCGCCCCGTGGGCGGTCATTCCGAACCCGAACCCAGCGCACCGCTTTCCCAGCCGCTCTTGGCAGTGATTGGGAATCGGAGCCCTGACCCTCCTGCCAGCCAGCGATCTCCCGGACGACTTGGCCAGATACTCGTTTCCTTTTGGCGCTCGCTGGCCTGCCATTCCCAAGGTCCGGTGCAGCATCCCCGGGGTCCGCTTATGACCGGTCTGCGGCTCGGCACCAGCTACTTTCAGGTTTCTAAAAAAGAGGTTGCATGAAGATCGCGTTCACCTACAACCTCCGCCTCAGCGATGCTGAGGAAGAGGCAGAGTTTGACTCGCCTGAGACGGTTGAGGCCATCGCCACCGCGCTAACCCGCGACGGGCACGAGGTCCAGAAGATCGAAGTCTCGGGTCCAGCTTCGCATCTGGCGGCCAGGCTGGAGGCGTTTTCGCCCGATCTGATCTTCAACCTGGGGGAAGGGAAACGGGGACGGGCTCGCGAGGCTTTCTATCCGGCGCTGTTCGAGGAGCTGGGCTATCCATACACCGGCTCCGATGCCCATACCTTGACCGTAACGCTCGATAAGTGGCTGACCAAGCGGGTGCTGGCTTCGCATGGAATAGACACCCCTCGCGGGCGTCTTTTCACGCAGCGCGATATTCCCGATGTCAGCAAGCTGGACGGATTCTTGGGTGGATCGCTCGGGGTTCCGATTCCGGCGATCGTGAAGCCGAACTTCGAGGGATCTTCGAAGGGAATCAGCGATGAATCGGTCACCCGGGACTGGAAGTCGCTGCGCACGGTCGTCGGCAAGATGATCGAGCAGTACCCGCAAGGTGTCCTGGTCGAGGAGTACATCGCAGGCATTGATGTCACGGTTCCGTTTGTCGAAGGAATCGGCGATCCGGCAAACGAAGGCATTCTCCAGCCGGTCGAGTTCTCGATCGATCCTTCGGTACGTTCGAAGTATAACCTCCTCGACTATCGACTGAAGAATCGCGAGTCCGGCAAAATACGGATGCGCTGTCCGGCAGAGCTTCCGCGTGATGTGATTGCGCGGCTGCGGGTGCTGGCCAAGCAGATCGTGCGGCTCCTGTCGATACGGGACGTGGCGCGCATCGACTTCCGCTTGGCCGAAGATGGCCGGATCTACTTCCTGGAAGTGAATGCGCTGCCCGCCCTCGATCAGGGCGCGAGCGTGTTTGTAGCGACTCGGCGCGAAGGCGTAAACTTCGAAGGAACCATCAACGCGATCCTGTCAAACTCGGCGGTTCGCTGGAAGCTGCTGCCTTCGGACAGTGCCAAGCCCAAGCAAATCAAGCCCACCAAGACGTCCGAAAAAAAGGTACGCATCGGGTTTACGTACAATGTCAAACGTCCCGGTGGCAAAGCCCTGGGCGATGCGGAAGCAGAGTACGATTCACCAGCGACCATTGCGGCCATCACGGCGGCGCTTGAGTCGCTCGGTCACGAGGTGGTGCAGCTCGAAGCGAACGGCGATCTGCCGACCCGGTTGAAAGAAGCGCAGGTTGACCTGGTGTTCAACATCGCAGAGGGTGTTTCGGGACGGAATCGCGAAGCACAAGTGCCTGCGCTGTGTGAGCTGTGTGGGATTCCCTATACCGGCAGTGATGCGGCAACGCTCTCGCTGGCACTGGACAAGGCCCTGACCAAGCGACTGCTCAAACAGCGCAACATCATGACTCCCGACTTCCAGGTCTTCCAGACTGGACGAGAGAAGATCTCGCCGACGCTGCGCTTTCCGCTCATCGTTAAGCCGATTGCTGAGGGATCCTCGAAGGGAATCGCTGGCAAAAAGAGCGTAGTCGATGACATTCCTTCGCTACGCAAGGTGGTCGATGAGCTGATCAAGCTCTACCGTCAGCCAGCGCTGGTCGAGGAGTACATCACCGGGCGAGAGTTTACGGTGGGACTCCTGGGTGAGCGGCGACCGCGCATCCTGCCGCCCATGGAGATCGTGTTTAACGATCAAAACGATCGGCGACCGGTCTACGACTACACCTACAAGCAGGACTGGGACTCGCGGGTGTCGTATCAGTGTCCGGCGAAGCTTACGCCGAAGGAACTCAAGGCGGTGGAAAAGGCCGCGCTCGAGACCTTCCTGGCGCTTGATTGTCGCGATGTCGGTCGCATCGACCTGCGCATGGATGCTCACGGAAACGTGTACGTACTGGAGCTGAACCCACTGCCTGGGCTGACGCCGGACTGGTCGGATCTGGTGTTGATCGGGAAAGCCATCAACATGGACTACCGGACCCGGATTGCGGAGATCCTGGCGGGCGGGCTCAAGCGTCTGCGCGAGAAGCGTCGTGGCACGATGCAGCCTCGCAATGGCAAGTCGACGGAAGGAAAGAACGGCACCCAATCCTCGGGCTCTGAACTACGGCCAGAAGAGGAGCCAACAGAGGCCGCCGCCATGGTGGAGCATGCGGTGCCGGTGACCCATCCGGTCCCCGAAGAAAAGAGCGCTTCACGTACCGCCGGTAAGACTCGCGCAAAGACCGCCACCCGTCGACGATCGGCCTCCCTGTCTCGTTAGCTAGCACCTCTGCCCGGTTCCTTTCGGTTGTCGTTTTAGGACTCCGGGTTGGGGAAATTCATCCCCCCCTTCGAGAAGTAGCCGCGATGAACATCCTCACCGAAACAGATCTCTATCTGCTTAACGAAGGGCGTCATCTTCGTCTGTACGAAAAGCTGGGTGCGCAACTGCAATCGCAGTCCAGACAGTCCGGATGTCACTTCGCGGTATGGGCTCCCAATGCCGAGCGGATCGCGGTGCTCGGTGACTGGAATGACTGGAATCCCGACTGTGATCTGCTGAGCTGTGCGGGGCAATCGGGAATCTGGCAGGCCTTTGTACCGGGAGTCGAACAAGGTCATCGCTACGTCTATCAAGTGATTTCTCGCTATGGTGGGTATCGGGTGGACAAGGCCGATCCATGTGCGTTTTTCGCGCAAACGCCGCCGGACAAAGCCTCGGTGGTGACTCGGCTGGACTACGCATGGGGGGATGGCGAGTGGATGCGGAACCGGCGCTCGCACAATGCGCTGGCGGCTCCGCAGTCGATCTATGAGCTACACCTGGGATCGTGGCGAAGGAGTCCGGAAGGTCGATTCCTGACATATCGGGAATTGGCTCCGCTGCTCGTCGATTACGTACAGAAAATGGGCTTCACCCACGTTGAGTTGCTGCCGATCATGGAGCACCCGTTTTACGGATCGTGGGGCTATCAATGTACGGGATTTTTTGCGCCCACCAGTCGTTATGGATCTCCGCAAGACCTGATGTTCCTGATCGACACGCTTCATCAGGCCGGAATCGGAGTGATCTTAGATTGGGTTCCTTCCCACTTTCCATCGGACTCCCACGGACTGGGATTTTTCGACGGTACTCACCTGTACGAACACGAGGATCCCCGGCTCGGGTTTCATCCTGAGTGGCACAGTCTGCTGTTCAACTACGGACGCAACGAAGTCCGATCTTTTTTGCTATCGAGCGCGCTGTTCTGGCTGGACCGCTATCACATTGATGGGCTGCGAGTGGATGCGGTGGCGTCGATGCTGTATCTCGACTACTCACGCAAAGAGGGGGAGTGGATTCCCAATCGCTACGGTGGCAAAGAGAATCTCGATGCGATTTCGTTTCTGCGCCAGCTTTCCGAAGATGTCTATCGGGAGTTTCCCGATGTCCAGACCATCGCCGAGGAATCGACGTCCTGGCCGCTTGTATCACGCCCGACCTCGGTGGGAGGACTGGGTTTTGGGATGAAGTGGGACATGGGCTGGATGCATGACACGCTGAAATACTTCTCGTTGGATCCGGTCCATCGCTGCCATCATCACAACCTGCTGACGTTTCGTGGGATGTACGCGCACAGCGAGAACTTCGTCCTGGCTCTGTCTCACGATGAAGTGGTGCATCTGAAGGGGTCTCTGCTGACCAAGATGGGAGGGCTGCAGGCCGATCCTTGGCAAAAGCGGGCGAGCCTGAGACTCCTGTTTGGATATCAGTATGCGCTGCCTGGCAAGAAGCTCCTGTTCATGGGCGCAGAGCTGGGTGAGTGGCGCGAGTGGAATCACGAAGGGAGTCTGGACTGGTCGCTCCTGGAATCACCGGAGCACGCAGGAATTGCGCGCTTTGTGGCCGATTTGAATCGGGTCTATCGGAGAGAGCCTGCATTGTCTTGCAAAGACTTTGAAGCAGAGGGCTTCCGCTGGCTCTGTGCTGATGATCGCGATCACAGCGTGCTGACTTTTATGCGTCGGGGTGATGCAGTAAGTGACACGGTGGTCGTGGTCTGTAACTTCACACCGGTACCGAGAGCTGACTATCCGATAGGTGTTTCTGCGGACGGATTTTGGCAGGAAATCCTCAACAGCGATGCCGCCACGTACGGTGGGAGTGATCTCGGAAATTTGGGTGGTTTGATCGCCAGGCCGAGTCCTCCTGACGACTCATTGTCCAGCCAACCACACTACATTCTCGCACTGCTACCGCCACTGGCTGTGATCTACTTTCGTCTCCGCACGTAGCTGCACCTGATCTGTTCTCATCCATCCCAAGGAGTGGATGTATGGGATCCTACGTGGATGGCTCTGCGGCAGGATTGCGCGGAAACCTGGGCTCGGGCTCCTGCTGTTGCTGCCGAAGCGGAGCAATTTTCCGTCGATGCGGCGCTCTCTTTGGTCCTGACTTCTGGGCTCGCTCTGCGGCCTCCGCGCTGCGCATTTTGTTGCGAGTAGCGACACCCTTTGATCTAGCGGCAAAAACTAGATATTCTGATCACATGCCGCTCTGTGACCTGTGGTCGTGGATGGTCCTAATGGATAGTGCCGCGTCTTCAGGTCTTTGCATGAGGGCGGAAGCCAGGGACAGGAGACGCAAGCTGTGACGTCGAAGAACCCTTATCGCACCGCGGGCATGGGCGGTGTGTACGTCGAGCGCGAGGCCGATATTCGTCTGCGCCGCGAGCTATCTGACAATCGGCGCTTTCCGCTCCTTACCGCTCCTCCCGAGAGTGGCAAGACGAGCCTCATCCGGCACACGATCGACTCGCTAGATCCTGCGGGATTTTGCGTTCTATCGGTCGATCTGTCTCGGCTGCGGCTTAGTACACCGACGCAGTTTATGGGAGAGCTGCTC
>CALLYL010000105.1 GCA_937859535.1 uncultured Myxococcales bacterium | reverse complement strand
GACGGCTCTGCAAACCCAGACCCAACTCACGGCGGGTGGCAGTGGTCTGTTTGATACCTGGACGGCCTATTTGGGTGCGCTGGGTCTTCCCAATTACGCCACCGATATGTCACGCAATACCCAGACCAACGCGCTCATGGTCGCCAGCTTTGAGCGATTGGGAATCGCGCTGTGTGATAAGGCGCTTGAAAAGGATCTCAAGAGTACGCCAGCGGTCGCGGTGGATAAGCGGCTCATCTATAACTTCGATGTTCCGGCCACTGCCGTTGATGCTGCGGGCTTTGCGGATCGTTTTGGGATCCTGCACCGCAAGTTCCTCGGCTATCCGGCCAAGCTGGCACCAACGGATCGGACCGCACGCTTTTTTGCGCTGTATACCGAAACGATCAAGAACCACAACCCAGCGGGCTCGCGCTTCACGGCAGTCGATGCGGGTTGGGCGGCAGTCTGTCAGGGACTCATCCGTCACCCCGAGTTTCAGTTGTACTAAGGGAGGGCTGTAGATGAACCGTCGGAATTTTATCCAGTCCATCGTCGGAGGAACCGCTGCTGCGGCGCTTGGAACGCCCCTGTTTCGAGCCTTCGCGGGTCCAGAGATTGCCTCGGATGAGTACTTCATCTTCATCCATGCCCAAGGTGCATGGGACATCACGGTCGGGCTCGATCCGCGCAACGAGCGAGTCGGCCTCATCGAGCCGGGATCGACCAATACCATCGACATTGCGCCGCTTAAGAAGTGGGTGAGTCGCACCACTCCGCTCGATGGCAGCACCGCAGCATCGGGATATTCGTTCGAATTGGTCACTCCTCCGTCGGGTCCGCTCACCTTTGGCCCGGCGATTGGTGATCTGCTGCGTCACTATGCGCGGCTGACGGTGGTGAACGGCATCGCCATGAACACGGTGAGCCACCAAGACGGAACCGCGTTCTCTGCAACGGGGCGACACCTGGCCGGCACCAAGACTTCGGGTCCAAGCATCGATACGATGATGGCCAACAGCTTTGGACTGGGCCAGCTTTTGCCCGCCGTCTCGATCAACTATCCGTCGAGCTTCATCGGTCAGGGGCTCGATCGTCGTGCGGTGCCGCTGACCATATCAGGGGTCGGAACGCTGGCGGCTTCGCTGAAGCGCTCGGCGCTGTATGAATCACTCGGCGCTCGGGATGGGGTGACCGCGCTGCTCAGCCAGGAAGCGCTCGATCTGGCCAACATGTCGGCAAATCCCGACGTCATGACCGGTATGCACCTGCAGTACGAAGGTCTACGTCGGATGAACCGGGAAAACCTGGTCGACCTGTTTACCGATACGTACCTTCGCAGCAAGTACACAAACTTTGCGTATTCGACGATGAGCGCCTCGGTCAACGCCGCCTTTGCGCTGGAGTCGCTCACCCGCAATGCCGCTCGCTGCATCAGCTTTGCGTACGGCAGCTTTGACACCCATTTCACCAACTACCGTCAGCAGCCGCTGCTTCAGCAGAACTTGTTTGATCTGCTCGCGATCATGCTCGACTACCTGGATGTGATCCCCCACCCCACCCGGCCGAGCGCCAAGCTGGCCGATCACACCCACATCTTGGTCGTCAGCGACTTCTGCCGCACCCCGAACATCAATGCGGCGCTCGGGCGTGATCACTATCCAAACAACTCGGCGCTGATCATCTCGCCGAAGTTTCGAGGCAACACCCGCTTCGGCGCGAGTGATCCGGAGCAGCTACTCTCGCTACCGGCGAAGACCTTCTCTGATGGTCTGCGCCCGGTGACGCCGGCCGATGTGCTGGCGACGTTTGTGTCCGCGATGAAGGCGGATCCACGCAAGTACCTACGCGATGGGGAAGTCATCACTGAGATTCTGCGCTAAGCAAACCATCTCGACGGGAACTCACCCGCTCGCGTTCTCACTCTGCTGTCGTTTGCTCTCGATTCTGTGAGCCGATCTTGCTTTAAACTGGCACCACAACTCTATGTGGGAAATCTTTCAATCGGCCCGTCTTCGCCGATTGTTCCTCGCCGAAACCGTGCTGCTCTTTTTGGTGGCGGTTCTGTGCGTGCGCCTGCGAATTGGGGCGGGATATCCCGGCCTACCACCGAATGTTGAACTGTGGGCGTACTGGCGCGAGGCGTTGCTGGCGGGAGTGGCGATTCCTGTCGCTGTTCAGCTTGCGATGTACTATTTGGGGCTATACGCCGATACGCAGCCGGGCTCGCGGACGCAGCTCCTGGTTCGCATCCAGCTCGCGCACCTGGTTGCAGGCGTGGCGTTGGCGCTGCTGTTCTATCTGTTTCCACACCTTCGCCTACAGCGGTTGGCACTGCTGCTGAGTTTGGGAATCGGCCAGTGGCTCCTGTTTTCACTGCGCTGTCACTTCGAAGAAATCTTGCTCAGCGGAAGCTGGCGACGAAGGGTGCTCATCCTCGGTACCGGTGGGCTCGCCCAACAAATTGGACGCTGGCTGTTATCGCGTCCGGGGGCGGGCTACGAACTGGCGGGCTTTTTGTCGCCGCAAGAGCCCGAGATGGCGCAGACCCTCGTGGGTCGTCCGGTCTTGGGAAGCTATGGCGAGATCAGCGAAGCGATTCAGCGTCATAACATCACCGACGTGGTGTTTTCTCCCGACAATCCGCGTGGGGATGAAGCGCTGATGAACCGCTTGCTGGCAGTGAAGCTGACCGGTACCGAGGTATGGAGTGCGCTGTCGTTCACCGCAGAGCTTACCCACAGCTTGCCGATCGAGCTGCTTCATCCTGCGGACGTGGTCTTCGACGCTGGCTTCACTCCGTCGAAGTGGACGGTTGCACTCAAGCGGGGAAACGATGTCGTCCTCAGCCTCGTGGCGCTCATTTTGGTGTCGCCGATCCTGCTGATTGTGGCGATCTTGATCCGTCTCGATAGTTCTGGACCGGCGCTGTATAAGCAGCCTCGGGTCGGACTGCGCGGCAGACTGTTCACGATCTACAAGTTCCGCTCGATGAAGGTGTCCAAACCCGGCGAACCGATGCGGCTGACGTCTCACAATGACGATCGGGTGACCCGGGTGGGTCGCTTCATTCGCCTCCATCGCATCGACGAGCTACCACAGTTTTTCAACGTCCTTTTGGGAGACATGAGCCTGGTCGGTCCCCGGCCCGAGGTCGAAAGCTCCGTCAAAGAACTGCGCGTCTCGCTACCGTTCTATGATCAGCGACACGCGATTCGCCCCGGTATCACCAGCCTCGGTCAGGTTCGCTTTGGTGCCGCCACCACCTTGAGCGAAGCCCGCGAGCGACTCAAGTACGACCTGTACTATCAAAAGAACATGTCGCTGGCGTTCGATCTGTCGATTCTGATCGATACCGTGAAGGTGGTGCTGCTCAAGATTGGTGCTCGGTAGGATGCGGCGGCGGTCTCGGTTTGCGGAATGGCGGAACCGACTGGCCGATCGATTGGCGCAGAGCAGCCACGTCTTTTTGTTGGGACTGGTGATTGCCTGCGGAGTCGAGGTTCTTGTCGACTGGAACCAGACTCTGTTCGAGGTCAACGTCCTCCGCGACCAGGTTCGCCAAAAAGGCCTGAACTACGCTGGGATCCTTGAAAAGGCCGTCGTTGATCCGCTACTTGGCGGTGATCGCGTCACGCTCGATCGGCTCACCAGCGGCCTGATTGACGATGAGGATGCCATCTATGTCCGCATCGTCGATCACAGCGGCCAAGTGGTCTACGACAGCCTCGATCGAACCTTCGAGCAAGCCTACCTTCGGCGCGGCAAAGGTGCCTTTCGCGTTCACTACGGACACTGGCTCGATCGCGACCTTCACGGCGTGCTGTTTGACCCCGATGGCTTTAAGAAGCGACTCGCCAGCAGTCGCTATCGCGATGTTCCGCAGATGTACAACGATGCAATGGTTCGGCTCCTGGCGCGGTTTACAACGCCGACGCCACTGCCCCCGCTACGTGCCCAGATTGTTTATCAAGACCGCTTGCGTGATGAAAACCACCGTCGAGACGACAGCGTAACCTGGGCGATTGCCCCGCTCACCAAAGAGTCGCCCTTGGGCAGTCGACAGGTCGGTGCGGTCCTGGTCGCCTTCGATATGACCCGAATCAATGGCGCGGTGCGGACCAAGTACCTCAAGGGACTTGGGATGATTGTCTTTTTCGTCGCCCTGATCGTGGTCCAAAACATCAGTGGCCGCCGCGACAAGCTGCGTCTCCTCGATGTGGGGCGTCGCTATGCAGCCGCCAAACAAGCCATTCATGAGGCGATGCGCACAGAACCGCTTGAACTGCTGATCGAGCACGGCAAGCTGGTCACGCATGGCCTGATCGATCAAGCCAAGGAATCGGTCGATGGAATGGTCTGGGATGCCATCGCTCGCGAGGGTCGAGTCGATGTGCTGGTGGCCGATCCCGACGGTGATGGCATTGATGCGGCGGCGATTGGTCTGCACATCCTGCGGGTGTTTCGCGGACTGCGGCAGCCAAAGCCTGGTGCCACCGCGTCTAGTCCAGCGCTGCCTGGTCTCGACGACGAAGTGATTGCACTGGGGGCTGCTACCCACGACATCCCACTGACTCGGCCGATTGGACTGCTGCTTCTTCAGATCGAATCGAGCGGTGAGTTCGAGGCCATCGTCGGAGACGCAACGCTGCTTCAGCTACTCGGCCAACCCGCCTCGGCCCAGCCGACTCGCGAGCCTCTGACAGGCCCTACTCCCGACGGCGTGATCGGGCCTCTGTCTCGCGTTCGCGGCGCGCTTGCGATCGGTGCCACTCTACTTTGTACGACGCTGGGAAAAGACCGACGCACCGATTCATCCGGTGAAGGTGATGCGCTGGCCACGTTTCTGTCGCGCCATCACCGACCAGCGAGGGACTTGGCTCACCCGGAGGATGTGGCCGCCTGGCTGCGCAGCAAGTACCCCGGCCAAGTCGAAAACGACCTTGCGGTCGTCGCCATTTCCAGAACAGCCAAGCCTTCAGACTGAGAAGTCGTTAGGGCTTGCCGTTGTCAGGACGGCAGCGGGCACCCGCCGGGTAGTCGGGGTGGAAGTGGTGCTTAACGGGACGCGTCAGGCACTGGGCACAGTGTCCCCGTTCCCCAGGTGGCAACCGCTGACACTGCGCGACCGTGCGCAACTCATGACCGGTGGAGTGACCAAACCCCGTTCCGACAAGACCGAGCAGCGCTCCACCACATACCGCGATCCAAAGCCTGGCATTGGACATAGACAGATCCTCCTATGGAAAAAGCGATCAGAAGCAGTATCCCCCTGATCGCCCGATGATGGGAAGGATGGACGCATGAGGCTGCCGACTTGTTCCAAGCAGATATGAGCTAGCCTAACGTCCGGGTGTCTGCTTTAGCGTACAATCATCTGTTTTAACGGATGATCGTCTGCTAAAACGAACGACCGTCTGTTAACGGAAGGCGAGCACGGCTTCGGGACCGTGGCTTTGGATGAGCTGGCCAAGATAGCGGACGACGCGATCACGACGGCTCCGGAGCGCGCTGATTTCGTCGGCGGACAGCAGTGGGCCGGTGAGTGGATCGGTAAACACCAACTGGTCATCGGTCAGAACCTGGAGTGTCGTCCACAGGTGGCGCGAAAACTTTTGGCAGCGCGACAGATACCCGATGGCGCGAAGATGACCCTGGCGATCGGTTTGGAATCCGAATGCGTTGTCGATAAAGAACATCGTTCGACCATCGCGGGAGCCGAGGATGTTGCCTCCCGAGAAGCGGTCCGAGTTATTTTGGATCACATCAAAGGCGAGCAGCGTCGAGAGCTGGCCCAGGATTTGGCTGCGTTCCTCGGTCAGCTCGCCGCTTTGGGATAGCTCGGTGGTCCAGGCGCGGATGGACGCATCGCTGTCCAGTCGCAGATCCGACAGACTCGGCACCCAGTACATCATCGAGCCGACGGTGACTCCCTGGGCATCGAAGATCGCCTCGCGCAGCAGTCGAGGCCGCAGCCACTGCGACTCAGCGTCGAGTTTGCGCAGCAGTTCGTCCCGCGACAGTGCTCGCATCACCGTTGGTGGAACCGCTGTGATGCCGAGCTTACGGGCTAGTTGATAGGCCGCTGCTTCCTTGCGCGGAACCGATTGGGGATGGATCTGCTGGGGCTTAAAGGCTGCGCGGCTGCCGTCGACAAACTCGATGCGAAGCACCAGTGAGCTACCGCCGTGACTAAAGTGAACGCTGCGAACCTCGGCGTGGCGCAGTCGGGCGAGTAGCAGCTCTTCGTCCATGCCCAAGAACGTGGCTGCGGGCTCCTCGGTAGGCGACTGCGTGAGCGCTTCTGACGCAGTGATCGGCGTTCCGTGCGCAGCCTGCGGAGGATGCACGACCGACGTACCGCCGGCAGACATCAGCGACGAACCAAGGGAAGAGGAAGAGGCTCCCAGGAGCGCCGTAACCAGCAGGACGAGCGCTACCAACGAAACCATCGGCGAGGCGAGCTTGCGAACCACTTGCACGAACCGGACCCTACCATACATGCAGTGCTGTGCCATGGCGCTGTTGACGGGGGGCCAACAATTCCTGATATGTTTCGCGCATGAAGACCAAGTTTTTGTCCGTTTGGCGTCTCGCTCCCGCGCTGGCGCTGGCTCTGAGTGTTCCCGCGTGTGGCCCGACCACGATTGATCTGCCGCTTGGTGCCGATACCGAGGTGCTGATCGACCAAATGGGAGTCCCCCACATCTACGCCAACAGCGATCGTGATGCGATGTTTGCGTCGGGATACGTGATGGCCAAGCTGCGCTTGTTCCAGCTTGAAATGGTGCGACGGCAGGCTCACGGTATGCAGTCAGAGGTTGTCGGGGAAAAGGGACTCAAGGGCGACTTGGCGGCCCGGACGTTTGCGTTTGCGCAGTGGGGGAAGAAGTCCCGAGAGGCGATGCGGCAGGACTATCCGGACGAGGCACAGCTTATCGAAGCGTTTGTGCGCGGCATCAACCATTACATCGATCGCGTCAAGCGAGGAGAGGCTTCGCTACCGCCAGAGATGTCCAAAGATGCGCTCGACTTTGCTCCGACGGCATGGAGCGATGACGATCCCTACATCGTTGGCAAGATGCTGAGCTTCGGTATGTCATCGAGCTTGGACAGTGAGCTGCTCGCTTCGGTGATGAAGGCGCTGGCACCACAGTTTCCCGCGAACTTTCCACTGTGTATGCCGGTCCGCAATGCCTTCACGATGCCGGGCGTATCGACGCAAGGAATCGCGGGCAATCCTGTGGTTCCGCAGGGGCAGCCTTCGTCGGTAGCGATCACTCCTAGCCAGCGTGCGCAGGCGCTCCAAGCACTCGGCGAGTCGAGCAAACTGGCACCGGAGCTGGGCAGTAACAACTGGGCGGTCGCGGCCAAAGCGACAGCGCAGGGAACTCCGATTCTGGCCGGTGATCCGCACCAGCCCTATGGGAGTCCGATCCGCTTCTTTGTTCAGCACATCAACTCTGCGGACAAGGGGGGATCGCTGGATGTGGTGGGCTTTGGTTTTGCCGGAACGCCAGGGGTTCAGCTCGGACACAACCGCAACGTGGCATGGGCGGCCACGACCAACTTTGCGGACGTGATGGATCTTTGGGAGGTTGCGGCTCCGTCCGGGAACAAGCTCTCTGTGGGAGGGACGGACCGCACCGTGGCACTCCGCAGTGAAAAAATTCGCGTGCGCTCGGTGGGGGGCAAGGTGCCCACTGGCGATGACATGAGCGATGTCCGCGAATACCAGATTACGGATGTACCTGGGGTGGGTGTCCTTCTGCCGGATGAGCTACTGCCGGTGCCGCGTGCGATCCTAACCCCGCAACAGATTCTGTTTGCCTGGACGGGTTTTGCGCCGACGCATGAAGCGGCGATGTACATCGGACTCGATCGCAGCAAGACCCTGAACGAATGGGAAGGAGCGGCCAGGAGACTCGAGGTGGGAGCGGTCAATCTCATTGCTGCCGACCAAAAAAACATTCGTTATCGCGTTCATGCGCAGGTTCCCGATCGTGGCACCGCGCACACCATGGGAATCCAGCCGTGGAAGCTGATGAGTGGTTCCGATCCGCGAACGTTATGGACTGGCAAGTTCCTTTCGGATGACAAGCTGCCGCAGGCGCGTGATCCCGAGCGCGGCTATCTCGCAACAGCGAACAACGAACCGTTTGGTTTTACCGCCGACGGTCGAGTCGATAACGATCCGTACTACTACGGTTACTTCTATGATCCTGGAGATCGGGCGGCACGGATTGAATCAGAGCTGTCCCGGTTGACCAAGCGCGGCAAGATCACTCCAGCGGAAATGACAGAGCTACAGTGGGATGCTCGCTCCACGCTGGCCGATGATTTGATTCCAGCGCTGGCGCAGGCGATTGTCGATTTGGGGACGGATCCGCAGCTCGCCCAGTTCCGCAACCGACCGGAGCTGCTCGCGATGTTTACGCAGCTCTCTTCCTGGGATCGCCAGATGCGCCGCTCTTCGTCTGAAGCGGTGATGTTCTTCGCGTTTGCGCACTTTGCCACGGTGCGGGCTCTGTCCGATGATCTCGGGCCACTTCTGCCCAAGCTGTTTGATATCGAGCCAGCGTATGCGTACAAGCCTCTGCGATTGGCGCTGCGCAAAGTGAAAGAGGCAGAGCCACTGATCGGTGCGGACCGGAACTTCATCTTGATGAGCGGTCTGGCCGATGCAGCGGACTGGCTGAAGCAACGTTTCGGAAACACACTGCCCTCACAGACGATGCCCTATCAGTGGAAGGACGTTCACTCTGCGGCTTTTGATCATGTGCTGGGAGACAAATGGAACGCCGGCAACTTCCCGGTCGATGGCTCGGTGGGAACGGTCAATGTTTCATCATCGGCGATGAGCGATCCAAGCGGCAAGATCAAGCAGACATGGAGTACTCATCAGGGGTCTTTGTTCCGCATGATTGTGTCGTTTGATGGAACCGGCGCTCCTTCGGCTGCGGTCAACTTCCCACGCGGTAACGCTGGCGATCCGCAGAGTCCGTTCTATGGCAACCAG
Source organism: uncultured Myxococcales bacterium (assembly GCA_937859535.1). Lineage (GTDB taxonomy): Bacteria > Myxococcota_A > Polyangia > Palsa-1104 > JAEUJZ01 > JAEUKA01. The sequence continues at coordinate 404 of CALLYL010000105.1, read as the reverse complement.
CACCAGAACTGGCTCGCTGGGAAGCAGGAAAAACTGCTGTTCAATCGCTCGGAAGTTGAGTCGAACTTGGCCGAAAAACTGCTGCTGCGCCGCGATGGAACGGTGAACTGACCCGCAACGCCTTACGGGGGACCAAAGACATGTCAAAGCGACTGGCTGCGCTCGATGTGCAGCGCGGACTCATCATGGTGCTGATGGCGCTCGATCACGTCGTGGCGTTCGTTTATCGCTATCACCCGTCCGAGGTCTGGGCGGGGGCGTGGACGCGCTACGCATCATGGGAACGGTTCGTGACGCGCCTTGTGACCCATTTGTGCGCGCCCGGATTCTTCCTGATGATGGGGGCCGGCGTCGCACTGTTTCTGGAAGCTCGTCGAGAACAAGGCTGGACAGACTCCCAAGCG
>CALLYL010000104.1 GCA_937859535.1 uncultured Myxococcales bacterium | reverse complement strand
CACCGGCAAGCCGGGCAGATAGAAGCAGCGGCTCACTACTATCGGCTGGCTGGCAACGAGGCGCTGCACCGCGGAGTCCCAGGGGAAGCCGCCGCAATGTTCGAGCAAGCAAGCAGGCTACACCAGCGTATGGAGGTCTCTCGGATCGAACAGATCCGGGTCGTTCGCGGACTGACCGAAGCCCGATTTGGACTTGGACAACATCGCGAAGCGGAGTCCTCCCTGCGGCAGCTCTGTTCGCTGGCGGGCACCCCGCTTCCAACCCATGGGCTGGAACTGTGGTCGATGGTGGGGTGGCTAAGTGCAGCGCTGCTGGCCCATCGAATGGGTTTGTCTCACCGCTCGCCGCCCATGGACAGCGAGGAGCGTACGATCCAAAGCGAGCTCCTGACCGTGCTGGGTCTGGAAGAGATCTTCGTGTGGACCGATCAGGCCGAACTGGGGCTGCTCTGCGCGTTGTGGGAGCTGCATCTGGAAGATCGATTGGCGCTGGAACCGCGACGGACCTATCACAGCTCTGGACTGTTTTTCATCCTGTCGTGCACTCCGCTGCGAGGTCTGTGCCGACGTTATTTGATGCGCTATGAGGGACGAGCCGCTTCGAATTCCCACACCGCCATCAACTATTGCCGAGTACGCGCGCTGGTGGAAATCAACAACAGCAACTTTCAAGTCGCCTCTCACTATGCAGTCCAAGCGGTGCGACTGTCGCGTGAGTACAAAGATGACCTGGCTCTGCTGCACAGCCTACTTCAGCTTCAGCTCGCCGCTGCGGGTCTAGATGACTTTCCGCAGATGCTCAGCGTGGGCCGCGAAATGGCGTCTCTGGCCGCGCGTGCAGAGAACCCGCGCTACATGGCGCTGGCCTACATCTGCCAGGGAGCGGCTCAGCTCTCGATGGGCGAGCTAGTCGATGCAACCGAGCGACTCGAACAGGCACACTCCTGCCTTCCCCATGAGCTGGGATCGATTCCTGAGGCGCTCACCCTTGGTCTTTTGGCAACCTGCGCGCGCCATCGACTCCAACTGGAACGAGCAGAATCACTGGCAGATCAGGCGCTCCTGGCCGTACAAAAGACACGCTGGACCTTGGCTCAGCTTCGGCATCCGCTGTTCTGTATCTTGGATGTCTATCTGGGTCGGGAACGCGCGGAATATCCGATCGCGAACATTGAAATCGCACTGGCCAGGCTGCATCAGCTTGCACGCATGTTCGACCATGTCGGGTCTTCCTATGAGCTGGTCCATGGTCTGTACCACTGGCGACTCGGTCAGCCTCGCCGCGCGCTTCGATCTTTTCAGCGAAGCATTGAGCTTGCCGACAAGTTCAAAGCGGGGATCGAGAAAGCGCAGGCGCAATATTGGCTGGGCCGCTTTGTTCAGAGTCCTGCGGGCAAGGGACTGACTTCCGAAGGAGCGGCTCCCTACCTCCGCGCAGCGCTGGCCACCTTCGAGCGACTACACTGCGCCAAGGAAGCGTCGAATGCCCGAGAAGCTCTGGCAATGGAGAGACGGGCGATCACGCTTGATTCGAAGTAAAGGACGCATCACCGGTACTCCCTTTCGATGGTGAATCTCCGTCGATACGCAGCGGCAATCGGCAACACACGGTCGTGCCACGATCACTGCCGCGTTCGATTTTCAGCCACGCGCCAATCCGTTGCGCGCGATACGCCATCGTTCGTAGTCCCATTCCACTGCCGATCGAAGATGTCTGCACAGCAGGAATTCCTACACCATCATCTTTGACCGTCAGAACCAGTTCGCGCGGCCTGCCCGTCCCGACATCGCTTGGCTCGACATGCAAGCGGACGAACAATTGACTCCCAGAACTGTGACGGAGTGCATTGCTCACCGCCTCTTGGGTGATTCGATAGAGCTGGAGCGAAAGGTCCGCCGAAAGAGTCGTCCCATTCAAAGAGATTTCGCAGTGGTGCTCCATCCGATGCAGCGCAGCCAGGTTGTCGAGCATTCGGCGGAGGCCGAGCTCCAGACCATGCGCATCTAGATCCGGTGGCACCAGTCCACGCACAATGAGTCGCGTATCGGTCACCGCCTGATTGGTAAACTCCGCCAGCAAGGTGAGTTGCTCGCCGCTCACCTCTTCCCCCTGTCGTTTTCGCTCACTAATCCCACGCAGGAGCAGGTTCAATCCGCTCAGTGTCTGACAGACTCCGTCATGGAGATCGCGCCCGATGCGCTGCTGTTCTTGTTCGATGGCCTCAAGTACCCGTCGATCGAGCTGTCGCTCTGCGGTCACATCGCGAAGCAGCACCATCACTTCACCAGGCTCAATGGAAAACAGCCGCAGTTCTGCGTAACACCACTGTCCGCCAAGCGACAGCACGCTCTCGATGCACTCCAGTCCGCCGTGTTGCAGCAGCCGATCAAAAGACTCGCCAAGAGCGGTGGCTTGGGCGGGTGCCATCAGCTCCGGCAAAGACCGACCTTGCATTTCCTTCGACCGTCGCTCGTTTACCTCACTCCCAGAAGAGTAGGAGTCCAAGCACTGTCCTTGTGCGCTACAGCGGATCAGGAGATCGGGCAACGCATGTAGCAGCGTACGAAACTCACGCTCCTGCTTACTGGAACGACGGAGTGCGTCTTCCAAGTTCGTCATGACCTGTCTCAGCTGACGAAAAGTCGGTTGAATCACCAGTCTCGCGTCCACAACCAACGTGAGCAGCAGCAGCAGTCCCACCCACAGTCCGATGTCGCGTGCCGTGTGATCCTGCCGCTGGGACTCTTCTACAAAGTGATGAACCAGCGCCTCCATGTTGTTGAGGTACGCACCTTCATTGACCAGGAGTCGATCGACTTCCATCCACAGCCGCTCAATGCTGACCAATGCCGGATCAAAGAGTGAGAGCTTCTGGGCGGCTTCCACCATCGACAGGTATCGATGTTCTAGGTCTTCTACTTTTTCGCGAAACGGAGACTGCTTGCGGGCAGTCTGAACCGACTCCACGCCCATCACATAGCTGTGGGCCTCTTGCCAGTCATGGAGCGCGGTTTCAATCTCGCTGCGATACCGTTGCTTCTTTTCTCGGTTGTCTGCGCTCACCATCGCCATGCCCGCTTTGCATAGACGCTGACTGAGCATCCGTTGTCGACCCGCGACATGGATAAGCTGAGCATTGATCGCACTGTGGTGCCAAATCACATACTCCAGGGTCAGCATACTAATCAGCGCGAGCAGCAGCGCAGCCAGCAGCGCCAGAATGGAACGCCGTCGTAAGGCCTGGGCCTTACGCGAAAACTGTTCATCGATCACGTCTGTTTTGGAAACAAGCATGCTGTGTCACCGAAGCGAGAGCCGAGCTAGGCAGACCTTCGGAGATGTTTCCGTTTCGCGCAAGACCCAATCGGTTACGAACTTGGACAAGACTGAACGTGACTTTGGTAGCGCTCGCGGCAGGTGCTGCGGCATTCCTTCTCATTCGACTGACCGCTGCAGGCTGAGTAACAACTAGACAGAGTATCGCGTGCTTCTGCGATGCACTCCGACCGAGTATCGCAGCTACCAGACGAGGGAACTCCAAAGGACAGAAGACACAGGATCAGGACCGCAGGTTTCACCGAGTTACGCATGTGCACTTCCCTCCGACATACCGTGAGTCAAGTGAGATCCGGTCGTATCGCGATCAGGATCTCTACACATGCGAGTCTTGGAGGTTACAAATGTCGCACTTTCTTTTTGCGGTGCCGCCTAGTCAGGGATTCCCCGATGTCCGCTCAGGGAATCCCCGACTAGGGCCACGGCCAATCCCCGAATCGATGCGACGTGATAACTGCTCGAATCCTGCTGCGGCTAGGGGGACAGCGGATGGATATCCGGCTCGATGAAGGAAAGGCGCGCTGTGGCGGATAGGAGTCGCTCGCGGGAGTAGTAGGACAGTGGCAGCTCACGCGTTGCATAACACAGCGCACCATTCGCAAGCTGCCACGCCGTAGGTCCTGGGTAGACTCGCAACTGCTGGCGCTCCATCTCCACATACCGCTGCAAGGCCCAGACGTAGAAGCAGGTGATGGTTTCGTGATAGCCGCTGCTTTCCGTCTGCACCACCCCGTGCGCGGCGTTGAGTCGCTGAATTCCGACCCGCATTTTCTCAAGCGGAGCGGGCGCCTCCACCACGTAAAACAGCGCGGTGAGAACATGGGCCTCATGGGTCCAGTCCGCCTTGGGTAGGGTCTGTGACTCAAACGCATCGATGAGGGAAGCGAGCCCTGCTGCCGAGGTATCCACCGAGCGGGTGTTCGTAGCCATCACAAGACTCCATGTATACCATGTCCGCTCGGATCAGCGGGTGGGTTCGCTTAGTCGATTCCGCAGACCGTGGCGAGCAGTCGAGCGGCCACAGCGTAGGGATCGGCATTCGCATTCGGACGACGATCTTCCAGATAGCCGGAGCCGTTTTGCGCCACATGACGAGGAATTCGAATACTAGAGGTCCGATCGGCTACTCCATAGCGGAACTCGCGGAAGGAGCAGGTCTCGTGATGTCCGGTCAGTCGCTCCTCATAGCCATGACCATACACATCGAGATGCTCTTGGCGCTTCTTCCCAATGCGACGACAGGCTTCCTCAATCGCAGCAAATCCGCCCGCTTGACGCATTTCCTGCGTCGAGAAGTTGGTATGCATCCCGGCACCATTCCAGTCCCCCTTGGCTGGCTTGGCATCGAAGGTCACGGCCACTCCGTGATCCTCACCGATCCGCTGCAGCAGCCAGCGCGCCAGCCAGATGTGATCCGAAGCAGTCAGTCCATCGACAGCACCGATCTGGAACTCGGCCTGACCGGGCATGACTTCCCAGTTTGCGCCAGCAAAGGCGAGACCGGCATCGACCGACGCCTGCATGAACTTCTCATAGACCTCGCGTCCAAAGATTTTACCGAGTCCCACCGCGCAGTAGTATGGACCCTGCGGACCCGGATAACCACCCGCTGGGAATCCGTACGGACGACCATCAGAACCGAGGAAGGTGTACTCCTGTTCAAAGCCAAACAGCGCATCGGCCTTGGCGGCTCCTGCATCGAGTACCCGCCGCAGTTCTGCACGAGAGTTGGTAGCGTGCAGCGTGCCATCTGGGTTTAGAACCTCACAGAGCACCAAATAGTTGGTTCCTTTGGTACGAAGCGGATCGAGGACCACACGCACCGGCTGTAGTCCGATATCCGAGTCACGTCCGGTCGCCTGATTCGTCGAGGAACCATCAGCTCCCCATGATGGGAAGACCGACAGAGCCGGCAGATCACCAGAGCCAGCGGCTGGGAATCCGGCTGATTCGTGGAAGACTTTCGTCTTCGAGCGAAGCTGCTTGGACGGCTGGGTTCCATCGATCCAGATGTACTCTGCTAGTGTCGCCATAAAGACCTCTCTTCGTGCCTCAGGGGTGGACTACACCGATCACAAACTCGCATCACTTCCGCAGCCGCACGGTGCAAGCGTTTTTCCAGAAGTGATCTCTGCTCACTCCTTCGTTATAGGCAGCCGCAGCCGTTCGTCCTATCAGGGGGCCCCGAGTCTTCTGCACGGGGTTTGCCCTGATGGATTCTCAGGGATTCCCTGATGTTTCTACAGCGAGCGATCCAGTAGTTATCTGGAGGAGTGGCCTAGGAGGCCGATCTCGTGCCGCTTGTACCGGCGACCGAACATCGCATCTTCCTTGTTGATGATCATCCCCTGTTTCGCATGGGACTCAAGAGCTTGTTGCAATCCGACCAGCGCTTTGTGATCTGTGGCGAAGCAAGGGACTCTGCGTCTGCACTGTCTGCGCTCCACGTCGCGGAAGCAGACATCGTGATCATCGACATGGAACTAGGTCCATCAAGCGCCCTTGAACTGTTGAAACAGATCAAGACCGCTCAGCCGCTGATGAAGGCACTGCTACTGTGTCAGCACGATGACGATCAGTACCTGGAGCGAGCCCTGCGGTTGGGGGCCACTGGCTACATTCGCAAGGACGCTCCGGTAGAAGAAGTCATTGAATCGATCGTTCGGGTATTGCGCGGAGGACTGGCGCTGTCGGCCCAAAGTTCAGAGCTGATTCTCCGTCGTGTGACCAGCTGCGAGCCAAGTTCCGATAGCTTGAACCTGTCGCTTCTGTCAAACCGCGAGCTGGAGATTTTTCAACTACTCGGACAAGGCGGAACGACCCGCGAGTGTTCGGTTCAGCTTGGCATCAGCGTAAAGACAGTAGAAGCGCACTTAGCCGGAATCCGAACCAAGCTAGGACTCAAGGGAATCAATCAACTCCGACGGCATGCCGTGCTGTGGTGCAGCAAAGGCAAAGGACGTACTGCGTGAGACGATCGAACTCGAATTCGTATCGCGAGGTGAGGAGCCAGTCATCGTGGTGAACCGAAAGTCGCTGCTGGGAATCGTTGCGATTGGGATGTTGGCGATGCTAGGAGTCGTCACGCCAGAGTCTGAACCATCCATGGTGGGAGCCAAAGCCGCGACCGGTGACATTGCCTGGCTGCTGACCGCTTCAGGACTGGTGCTGCTCATGACGCCAGGTCTGTCCTTTTTCTATGGCGGAATGGTCAGTCGTAAGAACGTTGTATCGACCATGTTACAGAGCTTCATTGCGCTCGGCGTGATCAGCTTGATGTGGCTCCTGTGCGTGTTCAGCCTGGCGTTTGGCGACTCCTTTCACGGACTCATCGGCGATCCACGAACGTTCTTTATGTTTCGGGGGGTATCACCCGCTGCCACCCACACCGTGCTGTCGCCTAGCGTTCCGCTTCTATTGTTCGCGCTGTTTCAGCTCAAGTTCGCGATCATCACCCCTGCGCTGATTACTGGAGCCTTCGCCGAGCGGATGCGCTTTTCCGGCTACCTCGTGTTCATGCTACTGTTCAGCGTCTTTGTGTATGCCCCCCTTGCGCACTGGACCTGGCATCCTCGCGGCGTCTTTCACGCGTGGGGGGTGCTCGACTTTGCGGGAGGAACAGTGGTCCATGTTTCCGCAGGATGTGCGGCGCTCGCTGGAGCCTTGGTTCTGGGAAGACGAAACATCCACATCGCCCAGCATCCACATGCCCATGTTCCCGCCAACGTCACCTACGTGCTGTTAGGAACCGGAATGCTGTGGTTTGGATGGTTCGGCTTCAATGCAGGCTCGGCCCTGGGAGCGTCCGATCAGGCCATCTTGGCCTTCGCCACCACCAATACCGCCTCTGGTGCAGCCATGCTGACGTGGCTCTGTTTTGATAGGCTGCGCGGTCGATTGGCGTCCTCACTAGGCGCATGTACCGGTGCCGTGGTCGGTCTGGTTGCCATCACTCCTGCGGCAGGCTACGTCACAGTGGGACAGAGTGTCTGCATCGGCGCAGTGGCCTCGGTCATCTGCAACTTGGCCGCCTATTACAAGTCCAAGACCCTGATCGATGACACGCTCGATGTCTTCCCTTGCCACGGCGTGGGCGGAATGATTGGGATGCTCGCAACCGGACTCCTCGCCAAAGATGTTGGGCTGATCCACGGCCACAGCAAGACGTTTCTGTATCACTGCTTGGCACTGGTGATTGCCAGCGGTTACACGTTCATTGTCTCCTACATTCTCTACCGCATCACCAACCTGATTGTGCCGCTGCGAGTCAGTCCTTCTGCGGAGGCGCAGGGGCTCGATCTGAGTCAGCACGGCGAGTCGATTGACGAACAACCGAGTCCCGCTTAGGAGGGTCCCATGGCCAAACGGCAGTCTGATAGCAGTTCTCACCAACCAACGACCTCGGCTGCACCAGCACCGGCAGCTCCGCCTACCCCCAGCGCAAGCGCTGATCACAACGAGCACATCGACGAGCGCGAGCAACGACTGTTTCGCTCCCTGAGTGCAACCGGAAGCGATTTTGTGACCCGCAAGGATCTCTTCCAAGCACTGCAGCGGATCGGTCTGCGCCTGGATGATGCACGGCTGATGGACTGTATGTCGCAGATTCAGGCATTCGAGGACAGTACCGAGATCTCCTACGCGGACTTCTGCCGGATCGTTCGTCCCAACATTCTGCTCGTAGAGCGCGCGCTTCAAGGCAGCATGGTGATTGCTGACTTTCACGGCTTTTGCAAAGACCTCGAACAGATCTACAAAGAGGTCAAAGAGATTCGCGATGGAGCTGTTGCGACCTACATTCCGCAGCTAGCGCGGGTCAATCCGGAACACTTCGCTGTCTCGGTCTGTTCCGTCGACGGACAGCGCTACAGCTTTGGTGATTCCCGCACCGACTTTTGCATTCAGTCCTGTTGCAAGCCGATCAACTACTGCATGGCACTCGAGCAACATGGAGAAGAGAAGGTACACCGGCACGTAGGTCGCGAACCAAGTGGCGTCTCCTTCAACGAGCTGAAGCTCAACGGTCATGGTCGCCCGCACAACCCGATGATTAACTCCGGCGCGATCATGAGCTGTAGTCTGATTCATCCCGAGCAGGAGTTTGCAGACCGCTTTGATCACGTCATGGGAACCTGGCAGCAGCTCGGTGGTGGTGACAAAGCAGGGTTTAGCAACGCCGTCTACTTGTCCGAACGAGCAACCGCCGATCGGAATTTCGCGCTCGGCTACTTCATGCGCGAAAATGGAGCATTCCCAGAGGACACCGATCTGATTCAGACTCTGGAGTTTTACTTCCAGTGCTGTTCGATCGAAGTCAACGCCGAGCAGATGGCAGTGGCCGCAGCGACGCTAGCCAACGCTGGGGTCTGTCCCACTACTGGCAAGCGGGTTTTCTCACCCAAGACCGTACAGAACTGTCTATCTCTTATGTATTCGTGCGGCATGTACGACTTCTCGGGAGAGTTCGCGTTCACAATCGGACTCCCTGCCAAGAGCGGTGTCTCTGGCGCGCTGATGGTCGTGGTTCCAAATGTCGCTGGATTTTGCATTTGGTCGCCGCGCATCGACAAGCACGGCAACACCGTGAGGGGACTCGCCTTCTGCAAGCGACTGGTCGAGCGCTTCAACTTTCACAACTACGACAACTTGACCGGACTGTCCGATAAGAAAGATCCGCGACGTCGCACCCAACAAGCAGAGATCGATGGACTCACGCTGATTACCTACGCGGCAAGTAAGGGCGATCTCACTGCGGTTCAGCAGTTGGTCGCGATGGGAGTGGATCTGGATGGTGGCGATTATGATGGCCGCACTCCTCTTCATCTGGCGGCCTCGGAAGGACACGACAAGGTGGTGCGCTACTTGATTCAGCGTGGGGCCAATGCGAATCCTCGCGATCGTTGGGGAGGCACTCCGCTAGCCGATGCGATCCGGCAGAAGCACGACAAAGCAGCCAACCTGCTCAAGCAAGCAGGCGGCACGACCTAGTCTGTGGGGCGCGCATGAGGTGGCGAGCGCTCCTGTTCCTACTGTTCAGTGCTTTCGGCATGCTGGGGAGCACATCCCTCCGTGCCCAGCAGGCAGTCGCGACCAGCCCAACTCCCAAAGTCGCGGCAGAGCCGTTTGCGTTTGGAGACTTCAGTTGGCTAAACGGCGGTAATCGACAGCCCTCGGCACTACTCGAAACCAAGTACGTCACGCTGTCGGTTTTGCTCGATGCCAACTACACCTATTCTCTGAACAACCCGATCGATCACACCATTTCCGGAACCACCACCAACAGCCGTCATAACGAACTGAATCTGCTGATGGCCAGCGTCGGCGGAGACTTCCACTATCAGAGCCTGCGCGGAACCCTTAGCGTACAGTTTGGGAATCGCGCCGAACTGGTCTATGCAAACGACCCGACCTCGCGCCGGGGTCCGAGCAGCTTGAACAACATTCTCAAGTACGTTCGCGAAGCAACGGTGGGCATTCACTTCGACGTGCTGCACGGACTCAACTTCGATGTCGGCATCATGACATCGTTTATCGGCAACCTCAGCTATCTGAACTTTGAAAACTGGACCTATCAGCCTTCCTACATTTGGGAGATGACTCCCTACTACTTTGTGGGGCTCCGCTCGCAGCTGTTTCCTACCGACCGCGTCAAGATCGAGCTGTGGCTCGTCAACGGTTGGCAGTCCTATTCCAAGTTCAATGAGACACCAGGTGTGGGACTCCAGCTTCAGTGGCGACCTCGGGAGTGGATTCTACTTAGCACCAATCACTACGCAGGCTTCGACACCCGCGGCGTAGCCGACAGAATTCGCTATCACACCGATAACAACCTCCAGCTTCGCTACTATCAAAAGAAGGAATCCCGAGGAATCGGTCGCGGGGCGTTCTCGTTGGCTGCGGACTTTGGTTGTGAAAATGGCAGCGGAATCGATTGCAAAAGACAGTACTTCCTGGGTCTCGCCGTCTATCACCAGCTGGTCTTCTTCCGCAACTTCCTCGCCTTCGCGCAAGGAGGCGGAATCGTCAGCAATCCCGGCCGGTATCTGGTCTTGACACCTCCAGGACCGGTTCCCTTTGATCAAAGTCCTGGCTCTTCCTATGTGACCTGGGAGGGACTCCTTACGTTCGATATTATGCCGACCGATTTTCTGACCTACCGCCTCGAGTACGTCCACCGAGGCTCGAACACTCCCTACTTTGCGGGACACGGAGGCAGTACTTCTCCCGATGGCTACTCCGATACCATGGTTCCGATTGGATTTACACCCGATCGGGTACAGTCCGAGGATCGCTTTACGATCGCATTCCTGCTCCGGATGTAGGATTCCGATCGGAAGATCCTTAGAGATCTTTCTCGGGCTGACTTTGATGCGACCACAGCACAGCAAATCGACGCAACTGATGGGCTCCGCTGACTCCGAGCTTGGTCTTCAGACTGGCTTGGTGGGCCTCGATGGTCTTCACGCTGATGTGTAGTCGCTCGGCACAGTCACGGGTCGTCGCGCCTTGACCCATGAGCTGAAAGATCTCCAGCTCGCGATCGGACAAGGCCTGTAGCAGGGAGTCCTGCTTGTTCGACTTGCCTTGCACCAGCCGTAGCACCATCTCTTCGGTGATTGTTTCCGACAGAATGATCCCACCGCGCAGTGCTCGCCAGATCGACTCCAACACCCGCTCTGGTGGCGAGTCCTTCTTGATGTAGCCGACCGCCCCCGCGCGGAGCGCCCGCTCGGCATAGATCTCTTCATCGTGCATGGACATGAGGATCGCACGCAGTCCCGGCAACTCGGCGCGCAATTGTTTCAGCAGCTCGATTCCGTTCGCCCCAGACAGCGTCACATCCAGGATCGCCAGATCGACACGGAGGCTTCGCAGTTGACGTAGCGCATCTTGCGCATTGTCCGCTTCTCCGCACACCTCCAACCTTGGATCGGTGTGGAGCAAGCTGCGCAGACCCATTCGGAAAAGAGGATGATCGTCGACGATGAATATCCGCTGCTTCACGATGCTGTCCATCTGGACCTCGTAGGGAACTCGATACCTATTTGATAATGGTGTCACCTAAAAGGAAATAGGGGATTCCCCTATCGTTCCACAGCATGAGCAGCAAAGGGGCCCCGGTTCGGACACAGTTACCGAGCACGACACAGCGCGAAAATGAACCAGACACCTTAGATTGCGAAAATAAGGCCCGACCAAGCCAGCATCGCGAGCAGGATTCCTGCGGTTTCAGCCTCGCAGCGAGGATCGCCTACCCGCCCTGTCCCCACGCGAGCTGTTTCATCAAGTCCCGGATCCGCACGATCCGCTGTCCTGTGGCGAGATCGTTGTAGCGTTCCCAGATGGTAGAGGTGTGCCCGCTGATGGCGATGCTCAGTCGCACTCGGCTCTCATCCGGAACCGGCATCGCATCGGGAATCCTCTGCTCCCACGCCGCGACATCAACCAGCAGCGCCACCAATCGAAGCCTTTCAGCTTCCGAGACAAGTTCCTTTGGCTGGCCGACTTTCGTGCGCACCGCACGCTGGATGACCCGTCCGTCCGCACGCAGAGTCAGCGTCAAGCCACCATGCAGCCCGTGCATATCGTCGTAGGTCACCGTCAATGTTTTGAGCGCGCTGCTGTCTTTAACCAAATGAGACAGCGCGGCCTGTACACCCGCCGGATTGGGCTTCTGGGCTTCCGCTGGTTTACGCATCACCATGACGCCCAACAATCCCACCAGCACGATCGCAAATCCCATCGTCAGTGTGATCTGGAGCTGCATCTCAATCCGTCCTTCTGTCCCTTGGTTCTGCGTCGCTTGCCTGCTCACACTGCTCCAACAGTACTACAGCTAGACCAGCTCGTCGTCAGTTGGTGAGCATCCCGTGGG
>CALLYL010000103.1 GCA_937859535.1 uncultured Myxococcales bacterium | reverse complement strand
GTTCGAGCACAGCCCACTCTTCGACATCCTCAAGGGCATTGCCGAGCGCGGTGGTGGCCCCAGTCCGTCTGGGCTCGGCGTGATACGACCAGCCATTGCAGACGAAAAGCTCCGTGATCTTCTCATTGAAACCGTACCGCGTCGACGGCTCGATGATCTGGTACTGCCCGATGCAGTTCTTCAAGTCTGCGAGGAGCTTGTCGAGGAGCACAGCCGGATTGATGTCCTCCGCTCACACGGACTGGAGCCCCGGCATCGGCTCTTGCTCTGTGGTCCGCCGGGAAATGGCAAGACGTCGCTGGCGGAAGCGCTCGCGGAGCGGCTGGCTGTTCCGCTTCTGACGCTTCGCTACGATTCCCTGATGGGCAGCCTGCTGGGTGAAACGGCAGGGAGACTGCGCAAGGTCTTCGACCATGTCAGAACTCGTCCGTGCGTACTCTTCTTCGATGAGTTCGAGACGCTCGGGAAAGAGCGCGGGGATACGCACGAGACAGGCGAAGTGAAGCGGGTCGTTAGCTCGCTGCTGCTCCAGATCGACCAGTTGCCAAGCTATGTGGTCGTCATTGGTGCCAGCAATCACCCAGAGCTTTTGGACCGGGCGGTGTGGCGGCGGTTCCAAGTCCGCTTGGAATTGCCAAGCCCCACCAGGGCGCAGCTTGAGCGACTGTTTGCTCGCTTTGAGGCACGGCTCGGTAAGAAGCTTGGTTTGACCCCGCGAACGCTCGCGGAGAAGCTCCGTGGGTCGAATTTTGCTGAAGCGGAGGCATTCTGTGCGGACATCCTGCGCCGCTACGCTCTGTCTTTGGAGCAAGGAAACTTGCCCGAAATCGTGCGAAGTCGTATCGCACAGTGGCAAGCACGACTGACGCCGCCGCCAGTGCCGCCCAAAGACTGAGGTAGGACATGCCATCTCGCCCGCTCCTCACGCTGCCGCCGCCCAAACGAATCATCCCACCCAGCGCTGGCGGAGGTGGCAACAAGAAGACCGGTCCATCACTCGATGAGCAGCGACAGCGCATCCCCAGTCAGTTTGCAGAGCTAAAAAGAGCGATCGAAGAGCAGAAACTGCTTCTGGGCAGTAACCCACTGGGAATCGAGCCCGGTCAAGTCCTGGTCCTAGAGACACTCTGCTCCATCGCTGATTTCTGTCGCGTCATCAAGTCGATTCGTGGGCTGGAATGGCTGATCGACGAACCATTTGCCGACAGTATCGACGACGATGATGTGGATGACTCTGAAGCCGATGAGCCCACGCCTGTCGCTCGTATCCCTGAGCAGCTGGGCTTCTTCCATCCCCCGCAAAGTGAACCGGAGCAAGAGGAGACCACCAAGGGCCATCTGTACCTGGCATTCACCAATCAGCAAGCGCTCAGCGAGCTGGAACGTCTGTGGCGACTGTACGAGTCTGCGCCCGACGAGAAGTTCCCGAACGGGTTTGGGCCGCTGCGAGAAGCCTTCCGGTACGTCACAAACATTCGTGCCTGGGGAGTTCAGGATCGTCTGCGCGAGTCCGGTCTCGAATCCGACTGGGCGGCACGACGTGCAGCCGGAGACGAGGTTGTACCGGTCGAAATCGAACTTTGGTATCGCAACGCCCAGGAGGAACGCGCACGACGCGCAAGGCACATCACGCACCTGGTGCATGCCGAAGGTGGAACCGTCAAGAACGTCTACGAGCTACCGGAGATTCGTTATCACGCATTGCTGGCACACTTGCCCATCTCATCGGTCCAGAAGCTTGTCGATCACGACTATACGCAGCTCATCAAGTCCGACGAGGTCATGTTTTTCCGCCCGGTTGGTCAGATCGTTGGCTCTCCCTTGGTGTCTGGTCTGGATACGGAGCGACTTCCTGAGGGTCATATCCCGCCACTGCCGAACCGACAGAATCGCTTACGGGTGGCGCTTCTCGATGGTCTGCCGCTTGCGAACCATGCTTTGCTGGCGGGTCGGCTCGTCATAGACGACCCCGATGACTGGGGCTCTGACTACCAAGCGAGCGAACAACAGCACGGAACGGCGATGGCGTCGCTTATCCTGCACGGAGAGCTGGACTTGCCATCAGAGCCTCTGTCCTGTTCGCTGTACGTGCGCCCAATTCTAAGGCCAGAGCGGAGCAGCTTCGGTGGATCACAAGAACGAATGCCGACTGATGGCTTGGTCGTCGACCTCATGTACCGGGCACTGCGTCGCATGTTCGAGGGAGAAGGAACAGGAGACGCCAAGACCGCGCCCGTTGCGCCCGATGTGGTGGTCATCAACTTGTCCGTCGGGGACAGCCATCGCCCGTTCCTGGGCCGCGCAATCAGCCCGTGGGCACGACTTCTCGATTGGGCAGCATGGCGATACAAGGTTCTGTTCTGCGTCAGCGCTGGAAACTACGGGCAACTGACGGTTCGTCTGTCGGCGGCCACCTTTGTGGCGCTGCCACCTTCTGAACAAGAACGAAATGTTCTGGTTTCAGTGACCGAGGATCGCCGCCATCGGCGGATCTTGTCTCCATCCGAAGCCATGAACGTACTGACGGTCGGTGCGGCCCATGCTGATCGTTCTGAGCGCCGATCCGCGGATCGCCGCCTTGATGCCATCGTCACCCCACGCACCGTCAGCCCGATCAGCGCGCAGGGACCAGGGTTTCGCCAGTCGGTCAAGCCGGAGCTGCTCTTCCCCGGTGGTCGGGTTGTGTTCAACACTTCGCACTTGGTGTCCCAGCCGGAGGTCAAGCTTGCGGCTCCTATCGCGGAATCGAGTGGTCCACCGGGTCTGCGGGTTGCTGTTCCTGGCGTTGCCGCTGGCGAGGCGGATCGGACTGCGCACAGTCGTGGAACCAGCCTCGCTACCGCCCTGGCAAGCCGAGCGGCTGCGCAGTGTTTGTCGGTCTTGGAAGATCTGCACACCACCTGGGATGGCGACGGAATCGGCAGAGCGCATCTTCCCGTCCTGCTCAAAGCGATGCTGGTCCATTGCTCCGAATGGAACGAGGCAGCTCGCAAAGTGGTTCGTTCCGTGATCGAGTCAAGGTCTGCGCTGTCCTCGCAGAAGGAGAGGGCACTCATGGCTCGGCTATATGGCTACGGCGTGGCCGAGCCCAGCCGCATCATCGAATGCACCAACAGTCGTGCCACACTGCTCGGCTATGGTTCGCTTTCGGCCAAGGATGTCTACGAGTACCGCATTCCCCTGCCACCCAGCATTGCCGGGCAGCGCATCTACCGTCGGGTCATCGTGACGTTGGCCTGGCTGACCCCCATCAATCCTGAGCATCGTCACCATCGCGTCGGGAAGCTGCGCTTCCAGATGCGTAAGCCAGATGGTTCCGGTCAGGACGTGCTGACTCGTCAAAATGTCGATCACAACGAAGTCCGGAATGGAACGGTCCAGCACGAGATTTTCGCCGGGAATCAGTTTGCCGACGACGAGTGGCTTGTGCTTCACATCCAGTGCAGTGAGGATGCCGGGACGCTCTCTGACCCGATACCCTTTGGCCTTGTGGTGACGGTCGAAGCACCAGACTCCGAGCTTCCAATCTATGAAGAAGTCCGCGCTCTCGTAAGTGTC
>CALLYL010000102.1 GCA_937859535.1 uncultured Myxococcales bacterium | reverse complement strand
CCTGCCGTTAGTCTGCATCGTCATCAGTGCGCGCAAGGTTACCCACCTTGGCCTGGGGCGACGGGGTACACGTGCCGGGACAGGGCTGAGCCGATTGAACCTCGATCGGGTTGAAAAGCTTTCAGAGCCTTTGTCGGTTCAGCGAATCATCAATCGCCTGCCAAAACGCAATGCCGCATCCGTGCGAAGGCGTCTCGATTCAGGTGGTCTCCTGACTGACAAGGGATTTGCCGCTGTCATCGAGATCATTCGGCAACTCGCACCTCAGGCCAGCTCGTTGCTGGAGCGGTTTAGCCACGCCCGAACAGAGCGCCTTCAACGGCTTTCTCCCAAGACCAAAGACAACCTGGCACAACAGAAAGAAGCCGTGCTCACGGCACTGTCGGTTGCAGGTTTAAGCCGCGACCCCATTCAAGAGTGGTCACCACCCGAAGACACACCGGTGTCCTTCCTTGACGGATTGCCCAGCGCCCGGCTGCGTGAAGACCCGATGGTGATTCACGACCTAATGAATCTGCCCGGTTTTGACATCATCAAAACCTACCCTTACAGCGCGGCGGTATTCGAATCAGCTGCGACGGCGGAGCGACTCACCGTCATCCTTGCCAATCGTCTCCCACTGGAAGAGCAGACCGGTACGGACCTCATTTACTTCAATGAGACTTTTCAAAGCTTTGTCATGGTTCAGTACAAAGCGATGGGAAAAGGCTCAGACGGCAAGTCAGAATTTCGACCATTAAGCGATAGAAATCTACCCGGTGAAATTGATCGCATGGATGCGCTGCTGGCAGCTATCCAAGCCTGTCCGGCCAATTCCGTTCATGATGGCTTCCGCCTGACGGAGAACCCGTTCTTTCTGAAATTGTGTTCTCGGCTGGTTTTCAACCCGGATGACGTCGGGCTGGTACCAGGGATGTACCTGCCGCTCGATTACTGGAAGCTGCTGACCCAGAGCCCAGGAACCCGAGGATCGCGTGGCGGACTGCGCGTAACTTTTGAAAACGCTGGCCGCCATTTCGATAACTCTTCCTTCACGGCGATTGTTTCCAAGGCTTGGGTGGGTACCACCCCCAGTCAGTCCGATGTTCTTAAAGAAGCGATTCGTCAAACCATTGAGACCGGGAAGGCCATAGCCATCGCGGTAAAACCAAGAAAGTCAGCCGCCGCCAATGTTGGGCGGATCAACCTTAGCGGGATCACTCCGGATGAATGATTTTTTCCAGAACCATGGGGCTTCAACAAGTCCTGTCGAATGCCTTGGTCAGACATTCCCAAGCGAGCAAGCTCGGCGTGAGCACTTCCTCAAACTGCTGGCTGAGAGGCTGAAAGAGCCCGCATTTCGCAAGACAGAAGGGTTCCCGCAAGGTACCGACGAAGCCATCCTGGCAATGTCTGATCCACCTTACTACACAGCCTGTCCGAATCCCTTCCTCGAAGAGTTCGTGCGCCACTACGGCAAGCCCTATGACCCCAGCGTGAAGTACAACCGCGAACCGCAGACGATCGACGTGTCTGTTGGCAAAACGGACCCGCTCTACAAGGCGCACTCGTACCACACCAAGGTGCCGCATCTGGCCATCGTGCCGTCCATCCTGCACTATACCGAGCCTGGCGACATCGTGCTCGACGGCTTTAGCGGCTCTGGGATGACAGGCGTTGCGACGCAGTGGTGCGGATCAGCGCCAACCGCTTACCGGCACGAGCTGGAAATGGAGTGGAAGAAGCAAGGTAAGGCCGCGCCCAAGTGGGGCTCACGTCGAGTCATCCTCAACGACTTGTCGCCTGCCGCGACGTTCATCGCAGCAAACTACAATCTGCCGTTCGACGTGGAGGCCTTTGCAAATGCGGGAAAGCAACTGCTCAAGGAAGTCGAGCAGGAACTTGGTTGGATGTATGAGACGCTTCACAAGGATGGCAAGACAAAGGGACGCATCGAATACACGGTTTGGAGCCAGATATATAGCTGCCCAGAATGCGCCGGCGAAGTCAACTTCATCGATGAAGCACTTGACGACGAAAGCAAGCGCGTCAAGGACTCCTTCCCGTGTCCCCACTGTGGGGCCGAACTCACGAAGAAAAAAATGGAGAGGCTGTTCGCGGCAACGGTCGACTCTGCGACCGGAAAAACCCTTCAAACACCCAAGCGTCAACCTTCGCTGATCATCTATTCGGTCGCAGGGAGCCGACACCAAAAGTCGCCTGACAAGCACGATCTTGAGGTGCTCAATCGCATCGATTCGATGGCGCTGCCGATCGATGTACCAACGATGGAAATTCCACCGATGCATATGACCCATGAGCGTGCACGGATGGACTATTCCGGTATTACGAACATTCACCATTTCTTCCTGCCACGCGCTCTCCATTCAATGGCGGCGCTTTGGCGGAAGGCGTCCACTCAAACCGATGCGCGTGTTCGGGAGATGTTGCTGTTTTTTGTTGAGCAGGCACTTTGGACAGCCTCTCTGCTAAATAGGTACCGGCCCACCGGGTTTTCTCAAGTTAATCAATACATGACTGGCGTTTACTACGTTGCCTCGCAGCACGCCGAGTGTAGCCCGTGGTACATCCTTGACGGGAAGCTTGGGCGACTCGCGAAAACATTCCAGGCCTTCGGTACACGCACGGCGGGCGCAGGTATTACTACTACCGGTTCCGTCGCTTCGCTGCCTTTGGCAGATGGGTCGATCGACTACATCTTCACTGATCCACCGTTCGGGGAGAACATCTATTACGCGGATCTGAACTTTCTTGTGGAGTCTTGGCACCGTGTGACCACTGACGCAGGACCCGAAGCGATTGTCGACAGATTCAAGAAGAAAGCTTTGCCCGAGTATCAGCACTTGATGCGTCGGTGCTTCAGTGAGTATTTCCGAGTGCTCAAGCCTGGTCGCTGGATGACAGTGGTGTTCTCCAATAGCAAGGCAGCCGTGTGGAATGCGATCCAGGTGGCCTTGCAGCAAGCTGGCTTCGTGGTGGCCGAAGTCACAGCACTGGACAAGGTGCAAGGCAGCTACCGCCAAGTCACCTCGGCCACCGCCATGAAGCAAGACCTTGTCATCTCAGCGTACAAACCGAACGGTGGGCTGGAAGGTCGCTTTACGGCAAATGGTGCGACTGCTGACTCTGCTTGGGATTTTGTTCAGACACATCTCAAGCAATTGGCTGTGGTGAAGGTGACAGGCGGCGATTTTCCCGAGTTGGTCTTCAATATCGAGCGCGACGCACGCCGAATCAAGGATCGCCTCGATGCGTGGTTCATCCGTCATGGCGCAATGGTTCCATTCTCCAGCCCTGATTTCATCGCCGAACTGGCCATACGCTTCAAGATGATTGATGGAATGACCTTTCTGCCAGACCAAGCGGTCGAGTACGAGAAGGCGCGATCCCGAATTCCGCAAGTTAAGCAAGCGGATTTGTTTGTTTCTGATGAGAGAAGTGCTATTGATTGGTTGACCAGCTTCCTCCTCAGGCGACCATCCACAAGGGCTGAGGTCGCTCACGAATACATTCCGCAAATTGGGTCCGCCAGGAAGAAGGGGGAACTCATCCCGGAGTTGGATGAATTGCTGGACGACAACTTCCTGCGGTACGACGGAAACGGGGATGTGCCGAGCCAGATCCACAGCTACCTCTCTACCAACCACAAGGATCTTCGCAGCCTAGACAAGAGCAACCCTGCGCTGGTGGCCAAGGCCAAGGACCGCTGGTACGTGCCCGACCCGAACAAGGCCCAGGACTTGGAGAAGAAGCGCGAGAAGGCGCTGCTCAAGGAGTTCGAGATCTACAAGGCATTCACGGGCCGCAAGATCAAGGAGTCTCGGCTTGAGGTGCTGCGCACCGGCTTCCGTTCGGCATGGGCCAACAAGGACTACACGACGATCATCAGCGTCGCCAACAAGCTACCCGAGGAAACGCTGCAAGAGGACGAGAAGCTGCTCACCTTGTATGACCTGGCGCTGACCCGCACCGAGGCAGGTGCCTGAGCGTGGGAGAAAGCGGCTTCAGCGTTGGCGATTGGTGCTGGTTGACCCGGCAGGCATCGCCGTGCCGGGTGATCGAGCGTCAGGACGTGTGGGGCGAATGCGCCTACCGTGTCTGGCTGCCGGCCAAGGATGCCGTGGTGCGCGCCCGGACGCTCGATCTGGCGCCGCTGGCAAGCATCCGGCCGACCGTGGAGCAGATTCTGCATACTTCGGCGGCGGCCAAGCTGCTGGACGCGCTGGAAGACAACCTGCTGCTGGCGCCGATTCAGTCCAGCGTGGTGCCGCTGCCGCACCAGCTCTATGCGCTGAACCGCGCCATCA
>CALLYL010000101.1 GCA_937859535.1 uncultured Myxococcales bacterium | reverse complement strand
TCGCCATCGTTCTCTTGCTCTGCCTTTGGGGACTGGAGGTGTTCTTACTGTTCTCCTTCTACAACCCGGCGAACATCGCGCTCGACAAGTACTTCTGGTGGTTCGTCGTGCATCTGTGGGTCGAAGGCGTGTGGGAGCTGATCATGGGCGCGATTCTGTCGTTCCTGCTGATCAAGCTGACTGGCATCGATCGCGAGGTCATCGAAAAGTGGCTGTACGTGATCATTGGCTTCACGTTCCTATCGGGAGTGCTCGGTACCGGCCACCACTACTACTACATTGGGACGCCGCGCTACTGGCTGATGATTGGTGGCATCTTCTCAGCCCTGGAGCCGGTCGCCTTTCTGGGAATGGCCATCTATGCGATCACCATGGCGCGTAAGGGAGGCCGTACGCATCCCAATCAGAACGCGCTGCAATGGACGGTGGGCTGCGCGGTGATGTCGTTTGTGGGCGCGGGATTCCTGGGCTTTGCGCACACGCTGCCGCAGGTCAACATGTACACCCACGGTACGCTGGTTACGGCAATGCACGGACACATGGCGTTCTGGGGAGCATACGCGATGATTGTGCTGGCGGTGATCTCGTACGCGATGCCGCTACTGACCGGGCGCAAGCTGCATGACACCACGATGGCGACGTTTGCGTTCTGGACTTCCAACATCGGAATGATCGCGATGACGTTGGCGTTTGCGGTTGCGGGCATCACTCAGGTGGTCCTTGAGCGGCGGGTTGGGCTCGACTTCCTAACGGTTCAGAAGGAGCTGCATGTTCACTTCTTCGGACTCGTTTTGGCCGCAAGTCTGTTCACGCTTGGCATCGGCGCGCAGATCATCAACTTCATTCGCTACGGTCTGCCGGTGGGGGACGTGATTCCCGAGCAGCCCGGAAGTGATGCCTAAATGCTCACGGCTGCGCCGTACTTTCGTCCGGTTGGTCAAGAGGTTGCTGTCTTCGAACATGCCTATGCCAAGCGACTCCCTCTTTTGATCAAGGGACCGACTGGCTGTGGCAAGAGCCGCTTTGTCGAGTACATGGCGCATCGACTGGGCCGACCGCTCATCACGGTGGCCTGTCATGAAGATACGGCGGCAGCAGATCTGCTCGGACGGTATCTGGTGCAAGGCGGTGATACCGTGTGGCAAGACGGTCCGGTCACGCGGGCGGTGCGGCGCGGTGCAGTGCTCTATCTGGATGAAATTGCCGAGGCCAGGGAAGACGTAATCGCGGTGCTGCATCCACTGTCGGATCATCGCCGACAGCTCTTTTTGGATCGCCGTGATGAGACGTTGTCCGCACCTGCGGAGTTTATGTTGGTCGCGAGCTACAACCCCGGCTATCAGCAGCGACTCAAAGAGTTAAAGCCGTCGCTGCGGCAGCGATTTTTGGGTCTGTCGTTTGGCTATCCCGACAAGTCGCTGGAATCCGAGATCGTGCAAACAGAGACCGGTGTGGAATCCGCAATCGCTCACAAGCTGGTCACGCTTGCCCACAAGCTGCGCAACCTTCAGGAACTGGGCATGACCGAAGTGGTGTCGACGCGTTTGCTGGTGAGCACTGCACGGCTGATTCACTCCGGTCTGAATCCGCGTCTGGCCTGCGATGTCGGTATCGTTCAACCGCTCAGTGATGACAGCGAAGTAGTGACAGCACTCCGCGATCTGGCCGCTCTGATTTTCTGAGCAAAAGGAGTTGCCGTGAGCTGGGACGAGGCGCTGTTTGGCTTTGGACATAGACTGTGGCAGCGCCTGGTTCGCAAGCCAGATCACGAGTCGCTCGGCCAAGCCGCGTTGCTTGGGAACGAGCGCAATCGACTGGGCGTGATCTGCCGTGCGCTGACCGGCGCTCCCATCGATATCAAAGAGGCAGAAGGAGTCGGGGGAGTCATCGGCCAGACCGTGCTGCTTCCCCGCATCATGGATGTGTTTGTCGATCCGCTGCACAATCAGAAAGCCTACCTACTCCGCGCTCTGTATGCCTCCCAAGTGTTTCAAAGCGGACTCTGTCTGCCGGCTTCCTGTTCGATCGGCTCCGAAGAACAAGTGACGTTGTCGTTGCTGGTCGCGCCGGTGGTGTTGGCCACGATGGAGCGTGAGCTGCCTGGCTTGCGGCCTCTGTTCGCAGCGCTGTTTGATACGCCGGAGCTATCGACGCCGGATCAGGTGCTCAAGGTGATTGGACTGCTGCTTCCCGCCGAGCGGCCCAGACCACGTAGCCAAGGTAAGCGTCCCGTTGCTCCGGCAGAGTCCTTGCCCAGCGGCACAGAGCTACAGGGGCAGGTTCGCCAGAAGGTTCGCAAGATCAAGGTCGAAGAAGACAGTCTGGCGGAAAACCCGCTGACTCATGCCTTTGAAAAGGTCAAGACCGCTGACGACTATCGTGGTGGAACCAAGCCGCTGGATGGGGAAGATGAGCTGGCCGATCACGCCGCCGCACTGTCAGAGCTAGACCTACGTACGGTCGTTCGTTCTCACAAGCGGACCCAGTCGGTCTATCGCGCCGATGTCCTGCTGGATGTGGACAGTGAGGACTTGGAAGAAGCGCAGCAGGATGAGACGACCGCGTTTCGGTATGACGAGTGGGATGAGGCACATCGTCGCTATAAGTCTGGATTTTGTCAGGTGTTTGCGAGTCGCGCACAAAAGTCACTGCCGAATGATATCGTTACTCATTACCTAGGAAGCGTGAGACAGAAACATCGGAGACAGCTCACCGAACTGCGGCGGCGGCTTTCCGTACTGCGCAATGAACGGAAGTGGCAGAACCGTCAGTACGAGGGCCCGGAGATTGACTTGCAGGCGATCGTGGATCGACATGCCAGCTTGGCCTCTTTGCATACTCCTCCCGATCGCTTGTATTTGGCGCAGCGTCCGATGCAGCGTGATCTCGCCACGCTGATTCTCATCGACTCCTCTTTGTCTACGGATTCGTGGGTGGAAAACCATCGCGTGCTGGATCTGGCGCGTGAAGCGATCATCGTGCTGGGGGATGTCCTGCAAGGGTTCGAGGATCAGGTCGCCCTGGCAGGGTTCTACTCGAACACTCGCGAGGACTGCCGCTACATCACGTACAAGGACTTCGCGCAGTCCTGGACGGGTAGCTATGCACGACTCCTATCGCAGCAGCCGAGCGGCTATACACGGATTGGTCCGGCACTCCGTCATGCCACCCGTGAGCTAGGCAAGATCACGGCTAGGAAGAAGCTCCTATTGCTGATCAGCGATGGGAAACCGACCGACTATGATCGCTATGAAGGACGCTACGGAATTGCCGACTGTCGCCAAGCCATCCACGAGGCACGCGGTCAAGGCATGTTTGTTCGCATGCTAGCGATTGATGCTCGCGCCAAAGCCCATCTCGCCGAGATGTTTGGTGCTGGCCACTATCAGATCTTGCCACACGCTCACAAGCTGGTCGGAAGTCTTGGCTCTCTGTACGCACAGCTTGCCGGGTAGGCGGCGTAAGTGAACTGGGAACACTCTTGGGAGACACGACCATGACGATCTCAAAATGGAAAACCCTGGGCTTGCTGGCAGTCCTTTCCTGCAATCAGCCCGCGACACCCGGTCCAGCGATTCCGCCTGGCACCATCTTGGAAAAAGAGACCTTCGGATCGGGCAAAGGAGACTTTGGACCCCCGATCGGTGAGCCGGTCGAAGCGGTCCTAACCGATCCGCCGTTTGTGCCGCCGCCGATCAATCGCAAGGAACCCAAGAAGATCATCGTAAAGCTTGAAGTCCGCGAGGTCGTCAAGCCCATCGCAGATGGTGTGAACTACACCTTCTGGACGTTTGGGGGGACGGTTCCCGGCAAGTTCATTCGCGTGCGTCAAGGTGATACCGTCGAGCTGCATCTTCGCAATCATCCCGACAGCAAGATGCCGCACAACATCGATCTGCATGCGGTGACGGGTCCGGGTGGTGGTGCGGCCTCAACCTTCACCGCTCCCGGACACGAATCACAGTTTACGTTCAAGGCGCTCAACCAAGGTCTGTACATCTACCACTGTGCAACTGCGCCGGTTGGCATGCACGTTGCCAACGGTATGTACGGACTGATCTTTGTCGAGCCGCCGGAAGGATTGCCACCGGTCGATAAGGAATACTACGTCGTTCAGGGAGACTTCTACACCGTCGGTAAGTACCGCGAAAAGGGGCTCCAGCCTTTCGATATGCAGAAGGCCATCGAAGAGAACGCGACCTACGTTGTGTTTAACGGTACCGAAGGTGCGCTACTTGGTGACAAGGCGCTCAAAGTCAAGGTCGGAGAGAAGGTGCGGCTGTTTGTGGGCAACGGCGGACCGAACTTGGTGTCGAGCTTCCACGTGATTGGTGAGGTCTTCGATCGCGTCTACTCCGAAGGTGGTTCGCGCTTTCAGGAAAACGTCCAGACCACGATCGTTCCGGCCGGTGGTTCGGCGATTGTCGACTTCAAGATGGAAGTCCCCGGAACCTATGTGCTGGTCGATCACTCGATCTTCCGGGCCTTCAACAAGGGCGCGCTCGGGATGATGAAAGCCGAGGGAGACCAGGTCAAAGAGATCTACTCCGGTAAGGAAGTCGACTCTGTGTACGTGGCCGAAAAGTCCGGATCGAGCGAGCCCATTGCCAAGGCCGCCGAAGCTGCCGAGGCTGGAAAGCTGACCAAGGCAGGACAGATCGAAGCGGGTAAGGCGCTGTTTCTGGGAACCTGCTCGACCTGTCACCAGATGGAAGGACAGGGGATTCCTAAGGTGTTCCCACCGCTCGCCAAGAGTGATTACTTGATGGCGGACAAGAAGCGCTCGATCGAAGTCCTGCTCAACGGTCTGTCTGGGAAGGTGGTCGTCAATGGTCAGGAATATGCGTCGGTGATGCCACCGATGAGCCACATAGCGGATGACGAGCTTGCCAACATCTTGACCTACGTTCGCAACGCCTTTGGCAACAGTGGTGATGCGGTGTCTGTGCAAGAGGTCACTCAGGTTCGCAACAGCACCAAGCGCGCTCCGGGCGCTGGCCATTAGTCGAAATGATTGCGATGTGTCCCCTCCAGGCGTCCGCTCCGCTCCCACGTATGGTGCAGATTCCCGCTGGAGTGTTCAAAGCGAGCGTCAACCTGTCTAGCGAATCAGCGGCAAGCAAAGACAAAAAAGATGCAGATGAGGTGCGTATTTCAGCGTTCCTCATCGATCGGCTGCCAGTGACCAATGCCGAGTTTCTGTTGTTTGTGCAGAAGTCTCCGCGTTGGCAGCGAGATCGTGCGCCGCGTCTGCTGGTGGATTCGGAATACTTGGTTCATTGGCAGACGCCGATGGCTCTTGGCGCAAACGCTCTGGCAGATCAGCCGGTCACCAATGTCGGCTGGTTTGCGGCGCGGGCGTACTGTGCAGCGCGTGGCGGCCGACTCCCAACCGAAGCAGAGTGGGAGTATGTTGCTTCGGCGAGCGAGACGCAGGCCGATGCCCGGCAGGACGACAGATGGCGCAAGCGGATCTTGGACTGGTATGCAACCCCGACGCCGAAATTCCTCGCCAAGGTCGGCCACTCGCCACCAAATTTCTATGGAGTCTTTGATCTTCACGGACTCACTTGGGAGTGGGTGCTCGACTTTAGCAGCACCATGATGAGTGGGGACAGTCGGGACAGTGGGGGGAGTGATCGAATGTTGTTCTGCGGCGCAGCAGCGATTGGGAGCGGAACCAAACAGGACTACGCCAGCTTTATGCGATACGCCTTCCGCAGCTCGTTACAAGCGCGTTATTCCAGTCGCAACTTGGGATTTCGCTGCGCCGCTGATCTTGTTCCAACCGTCGAGGGAAAGCCATGAGGTGGGGACTCCTTGTTCCGTTACTCCTGCTGGGTAGTACGGCATGTAAGAAGCAACCGGACAGCGCGGTACCTACTGGCGGGGCGGATCTAGCGAAGTCATCTGCGATGGCGGCACCGGGAATTGAACATCAAGCGCTCCCCGCTGCTCCGGCAACGCTGGGAGAGTCTCTGTATCAACTCGAAGCCGAGCTGTCTGATCAGGATGGACACAAGATTCCGCTCGCGTTTTACGCGGGTCATCCGGTGATCATCAGTATGTTTTATGCGCACTGTCCAAACGCATGTCCGCTGCTCATTAGCAAGATCCAGCGCATCGAAGACAAGCTTCCTCCCGATGTCCGCGCTGAGCTGCGGGTGCTGCTGGTGAGTTTTGATCCGCAGAGCGATACCGCCGCTGTGCTCAAAGGTCTGGCGACCAAGCAAGGGGTCGATGAAAGGCGCTGGCGTTTTGTGCGAACCCAGGACAGCAGCATCCGTGACATTGCTGCGGTGTTGGGTATCAAGTATCGCAAGCTCGATGATGGGAACTTCAATCACTCGTCGGTGTTGACGCTGCTGGATCGCGCCGGACGATTGTCCAGTCGCTTGGAAGGACTCGCCGATCCGGTGGAGGATTTTGTTGCCAAGATTCTGGCGGTGCACAAGGCGAGGTAGGAGCAGAAGTCGGTCACGACAGAGTCTGTCGTTACGGCGAGTAATGCAGCACGGTACCGCCATCACCGACGGCGTAGACGTTGGTGGGGCTGGTTCCAAAGACGGCGCGGAGGCTGGTGGTAACTCCCGAGTTCATTGGCTTCCAGGTTGCTCCATCCCACTGCAAGATCATACCGCCGTCACCCACCGCGAGGATGAAGGTGTCGCCGCTTGACCACATGGCGCGGATGCCATTCATTCCGGCCCCGGTGTTCATCACCGTGGTCCAGCTATTTTCGGAACCCTTGCCGGTCGCAGAGACCGCTCTTTGGAGCATGACGCCGCCATCACCCGCAGCGTAATGTAAGGCCGTGCTGCCACAGAGCATGGCGTTCACGTTGCCCATGATGCTGCCGCCCATTGCCATCTGAACTGTGGTTTTGCCCGCACCATCCCACTCTGCTGCGAAGCCGCGAGTACCACCACCACTCGGGGGAGCACCGCCGATAAATAGGTCATAGGTGGTTTTGCTGGGAAGCTGACAGATGCTCAGAAGGTTGGCGGTTCCTGCCATCAAATTTCCCGTGACCAGAGATCCTCCGCTCGACAAGATCAGCGAGGTACCCGCATCCCCAACGAAGAACGTGTTCGGAGAAGTGTTGTTGCCAATCGCGATGGCGCGAAGGTTTGCCGTCGATGGATTGGTCACCTGCGTAAATCCGCCACTGCTCCACTTGAGGATCGTTCCGCCATCACCCGCTACATAGGTCACAGTTCCGGCGGGCTTTCCTGCGGCTGCGCGGAGGGTCTTGCTGGCTGCCGCAGGGGGAAGCTGCACGGTCTTCCACATCGCGCCATCCCACACGAACGCAGCGCCAGACTCACCAACTACCATCACGTTGCTTGGAGCTGTACCGCCGACTCCGAGTAGGTTGGCACTGACGGACGAAGTAGGTAGCATCTCTTTGCACCAACCTCGACAAGTCGAGAAGGCCGCCTGCACCACGGTATCCTGATTGACGGTTACCATGCACGGCGCCATTCCTGTACAGCCGCCGCCCGACCAACCGGTGAACGTACCCGCCATCGGGTTCGCGGTGAGGGTGAACTGCTTGCCCTTCATGACCGTGACGCTACAGCCATTCCCGAGTCCATCGCAGCTAATGCCATTGGGCATCGAGGTGACCGTGCCGCTGCCGAGTCCGATGTTGGCCACCTGAACAGTCAGGACTGCTCCATTACCACATAGAGGAACCGGGGTCACGTTCAGCGAGATATCCAGCACGCCATCGCTGTCAATGTTGGCAATCGCAGTACCAGTGGCAAGGAGGCAGTCGTTTGGTCCGAACAGCTCTACCTTGAAGGTAGCCTGAACACGGGTTCCGATCGGGAAGGAGACGCCGAGTAGATCAAACGGTGCGGTGTTGAAGGTGTTGGTGCGGTCGACCTGAAGGCCCGTAGGATCCGGAGCAGAGACAGTAAGGACTGCCTTGATGGCACCGGGATCGACTGGGCTAACCCGGATGCGGACCAGTGGACCTTCGACCTGCATCATGGTGGTGTTTTGATCACCACAGGACACCAGCGCACAGAGGACCAGACAGAGTCCTAACGGACCTGCCAGTAGGTTACGGAGTCGGGACTGCCAGTGAGAGCGTCCATGGTTTGCCATCGCACATCCTCCTTACGCTAAGAGAGTCGCTTCCCCTTCTAGGCGCGTTGGCTGCCCATCACGGATGGGGACCAGACAACGCCAGCGGAGCGTTAAAACGTAAACGTAAACGTATTGCTGGGAACCATCCGTTCCATATTGGTCGGCGTCGTCGATCGGGTTCCGATCACCACGCCTGCGGTCACGCCCGCAGCGACAGCGGCAGCACCGCCAATGGCAACCCAGAACCACCACTTTTTATAGACCGGGGTCTTTTCCACTGTGGCAACCGGGTCGTTGCCCGTCACGAGCTTGCGCTCGATCTTCTGCTTTTGTCCGTCTTCCACGACCGCATCGATCTGCTCCGATCGGAAGCCGACGTGGCGAAGTACGACTTTGTGGGTTCCGGCAAATGTGGTGCGCTTGTAGGGAGTGATTCCCAGCTCGGTTCCATCGACAAATACCGCTGCACCGGATGGCTCGGAGCGGATATCCAGACCACCACGGGGCTTGGCGACACACTCGATCACGGCGCGCTTCACCATGTCGCCGAGTTTTTCGGCGGCCTGTTTGTCGGTGCAGCTTTGGCATTCCTCGGTCAGCTTGGCCCCCATGGCACCGACTTCGACATCGAGGATTTCGACGCTGAGACGCCAGGGCGCGGCCCCTTTGCCTGCGGGACCGGTCCGCTTGACACGATACCGTGTGACCATCTGACTATCGAGTAGTCGACCGAGTCGCTCGTAGCAGAGCTCTGTATGACAGCCCTGAAGCTGCGCTTCACCAGCGAGCGTTGCTTCCAGATCTGCCGCAGCGATCAGGCTTAGCTGTTGCGATTTTAGAGCGGCTTCGGTGGCCGTCCGAAGCATCGCTGGATCGTCTTTGCTCAGCTCCCCTTCTAACTGCGGTTCGACAATCAGCACGCTGGCCGCCGAAGCGGTGCGATGGTACAAACACAGAACTCCGATCACCAATAGGACACTGCGGAGAAGTCGCTGTGCCCCGAACGCTCGCTGCTTACCACCGATAGCCATGCGGGCCCCCTCCAAGCTCAATGCGGTCGCCATCAAGCATTTGATCTTACGTGATCGGGGCCGCGAAATGTGAAGTGAGCGCAAACTTCGCGAAATGGTTAGGAATTCACCGGGAGAGACGGTGGATGTGTAAGGAGGCATCGGGATCTGTGGGTGACACGGGGAACGGATTCCACTTGGGACTCTGCTCTTTTCCCTCCGCCGATGCAGAGGGCGCTCGGGTCAATCATTGAGGTAGGACGGCTCGACCAACAGAGATTGGCCCTTTGGCAATTGCTGAGCTGCTAGGCGACCTTTGCATTTTTGGCGACGGGAACGCTGGCTTATGTATTCTGATGGTAGGAATTTTTCGGCCCTCATGCCACGTCATACCCTGCGGAGGAAATACCATGCGTACGTCGATCTTGTTTGCGTTGCTGCTTAGCGTCTCCCCGGCTTTTGCCCAAACGGCTGCCGCTCCGACCCCTGCTCCGGCCCCTGGCGCGACGGCTACCAACCTTGCGGTGAGCAGCAAGGACAGCACCATCACCTATCACTTGGTCCACAAGCTGCATAAGTTTGACGGTGTCTGTAAGTCAGTCGAAGGCCGAGGCCGCGTGCTTTCTGACGGAAAAGTCCAGGTCGCAGTTCGTGCCAAGGTCGAGTCCTTCGACTCCGGCAACGCCAACCGCGACTCCCACATGAAGGAGACGATTGAAGCGGCCCGCTTCCCGCTCGTCGAGCTCAAGGCGCAAGGCGACTCGGCCCCGCCAGCGACGTTTCCTGCGACGGTGGACCGGACGTTCAAAGCGGAACTGACTTTCCACGGGGTAAAGAAGAGCCTCGATGTTCCGGTCAAGCTAACCTATGCCAGCGCAACCAACATTCGTGCCGAGGCTCACCTGTCACTGAGCTTGGATGAGTTCAAAGTCGAGCGACCAAGCCTAATGTTTGTCAAGATCGACGACGCCCTGCAGGTCGATGTAAACATCGCGTTCGCGCCGTAGTTCCCGCGAAACGCATTCCCGACCAGC
This sequence comes from uncultured Myxococcales bacterium, assembly GCA_937859535.1. GTDB lineage: Bacteria > Myxococcota_A > Polyangia > Palsa-1104 > JAEUJZ01 > JAEUKA01. The sequence continues at coordinate 3,627 of CALLYL010000101.1, read as the reverse complement.
GGGCAAAGGCACGACGTCCACGACGAAGTAAGGCCAAGTGCCAAGGCCGGCCTTGACTCGATTCGCAGCTAGCGCGTGGATTACGTCAGCGCACCATGGTGAACAGTATTCCTAATATTAGGAATGCTTTTTACTTCTTTTTGCTGCGCTTGCCGTCGGACTTCTTCTTGGGGGGCGGCGGCTTTTTGATTGGATAGCAGTGAAAGCCGCAGGTGTCGGGCTGGATCGCGGCGCACTCGCGGACCCACTTGCCGGTGATTCGCCATGGACCCGAAAACGGTGCCGGTTCGGCGCCGCCATTGCAAAGCGCGGTCTTGTCGGTGTGGACTTTGCTTGGACCGCCCTCGACTTTTTGTTCACAGCGAACGGCACAGCTTACTTTCCACACGCCATCGACCGGGACCGTCTCTTGGCCGTTTTCATCGTAGACGGTGCGCTCGGGATGCAGCTCCCAGGTGTAGAGCGTGGGGTGAAAGCCCTCGGGGCACTTGAGTAGGCAGGTTGGCGTGGTGGGCTTCGGCTCGCTTTTTGCCGTCACCACAGGCGGTGACAACAAAAGCACAGCGGCCATGGCGAAGCGACGAAGATGGGCGGCAGTCGACATTTGATCCCGATTATCGTCGCACAAGCGAGGGCTGCTCCGCAACCACCACCAAAATGCATCCACACTGGTGCGACAAAGTGCTCGGCTACGCCGCCCGCTGCGATCTATGATGGGGCTGCGTATGAACGAAAAGCCCAATCCTACTGCTCAACCTTTTACTCATGCCCTCGTGCAGGCGATCGAGAGCGGGCCACGACGGCCGTCGCTCGAAAAGCACCTCTCGATGTACCTCGATATGGAGGCACCACCGGGCCTGCTGACCGTGCTGTCAGCCTGGGCCCGTCACGAGGTCAAACAGCTTCGCATCGGCGCGTTTGTGATGGATGACCAAGCCATCGGGCGGTCGTTTCGTCTGCCGGTGTGGGTCAAAGATGGCCCCGGCCCCGACGCCGACTGCTACATCGATGACAACCAGATTCGTCAGGATGTGGTCCTGCTTGGCACCTTCCGAGGTGATCGCACCAATGTCGCGCTCGGGGTGACCCGAGGCCAAGGCACGATCAGCGACTCCGTGATCGGAATCGATGGTCCGGTGAACATCAACTACGGTGCGCTGGAGGACTTCTTGCGTCACTGCCACAGCCGCGCCGTCAAGGATGGTCAACCGACGGTGCTTGCCCCGGTCAAGCAGCCTGCTTCCTGAGCCAGCGATCGTATAACCACAATAGAAGTGCTGTTGCCACCGACAGCGCCGCGATCAGCCCAAACAGCAGATCCGGTCTGTTGGCCCCGCGCTTGCCGAGTGCCTCGTACGCGGTTCCGGACAGCAGCCCACCAAACAGATTCCCGAGCGCGATGCTCAGATAGAAGTAGCCCATGTAGAGTCCGACTTTTTCGGGCGGCGCGATGCGTCCGGCGTACTCTTTTGACTTGGGACTTGCCATCATCTCACCGACGGAAAACGACAGAACGCCAATCACTACCAACCAGCCGGTGCCGTGCGTACCGAACGGTACAAATAGAAGAAAGCTGATCGCGGTCAGGAGAACTCCGCTCACGATCGTGACGAGCGGAGGCAGCCTGCGTGAGGCGTACGAGATCACCACTTGCAGGAAGATGATTCCGAGCGAGTTGAGGTTGATGAGGTGCTCGGGCTTGACCCGTCCGTGATCGAGTACAGCCCTTGACCACGATGAAGTATCAATGCCAAGTCGGGCGATCGTGCTGCTGATCAGCGAGGCGACGGGCTGGAAGCTGCGCACCAGATCGCTCGAGTCAACATAGTCCCGAATGTACTCCGGCAGCGTCATCGCGAGCTGGTTTTCACAGGTCCAAAACCCAGACATCAGGAGCAGGAACAGAAGGTATCGGCCTTCTCCGACCATCAACTTCTGCATGTACCAAGGAGTGCGCTGCCGACTCTTCGTAAAGCGGAGCAAAAAGTCCCATGTTAGATGGAGCAGGAGCCAACCCACAGCGACGGTAGCGGCGCGTCCAATGCTCCACCACTTGCTCCCCATGACCAGCAGCAGCAGCATGCCAATGACGAGCGAAAAAAAGCGCGCATTCCCAACGACCGCGACCATGCGCAGGAGCACGTCCGAGAGCGGTTCTTGGCGGCGCTCATGAGGGGGTTCGCGATAGAACAGGAGCGACAACACGCCCATCAGCGCGATCCATCCTGCCGAGGCGTAAAAGACGTAATCCCAGCTCCAACCGCGCACGATGCCAGCGATCAGCGGACCGAGGAGCCCGCCGATGTTGACCATCATGTAAAAGATGCCGAAGCCGAGCGTTCCGTTTTGTTCGGTGGTGGTCTTGACGATGGTGCTTAAGACGACGGGCTTGAACATTCCGTGTCCGCACGCGACCAAGATGTAGACCAAAAAGAAGCCGTAAAACGTGTGCGGCAGGTGAAGCAGCAGATACCCCGGCACCATCACCGCCGCCGACAGCGCGAACATCAGACGGTAGCCGTAGCGGTCCGCGAGCGTTCCGAACAAGGCCGGAAAAAAGTACAGGAAGAAGGTCGACAGGCCTTGGATGACGCCGCGATCCTTGGAACTCAGCCCAAGTCCTCCGTCGGCAATCGGCGAGGTTAGATAGAGCGTCGAGACGGCATAGAAGCCGTACCAGCCCATGCGTTCGAAGATCTCCATCGCGTTGGCGACCCAGAACGACTGTGGAAAGGATGGGATTTTGTTTTCAGAATCGACGGGGGGAGCCGGCATGGAAGTTGGCGGATCGGCCAAGAATTGTGAGCGTCTAACACATAGGATGTGTGCATGTCACTTCTGTTCACGCGTTTTCCGGGACTTGTCGGCCGGCTGCCCTTTCGTCCACTTGGGCAGTTTCCGACGGCACTGGAGCCACTGCGCGGACTGTGCTCGTCTCGGGTCGACCTGTGGGTCAAGCGCGAGGATCAAGCGGGGACGCTGTATGGCGGCAACAAGGTGCGCAAGCTGGAGCTGCTGTTGGGCGGCATCGGCGACCAGAAACCCGCGATGGTTCAGGATGAGCGGCCTCGACTGCTGACGCTGGGGGCGTGGGGTTCCAACCATGCGCTGGCGGTGGCGCTCTATGGACAGAGCTTGGGTCTACGCGTTGACACGGTGCTGTTTCCGCAGCCGCTCACCGTCGAGACGGCACCCTATCTACAGCGACAACTGGCCTGACAACTGGCGGCGGGCGCTCATTTGTGGCCGGCTCGGACGTTTGCAGGACTTGGGCTCGCGTATCTTCGGGCGCGGTTTGCGACCAGCGGACCACTGCTTACGATTCCGGCGGGGGGCTCGTCAGCAGTGGGCGTGCTTGGCTGGGTGTCGGGAGGTCTGGAGATTGCGGCTCAGTTGGAAGCCGCCCACTTACCTCCATTTGATGTCGTCTACGTGACCGTAGGAACTGGCGGCACCGCAGCCGGACTGTGGCTAGGTTTGGGACGGGCCGCCAAGTCGGTGGTCGCGGTTCGGGTGGTGCCGTGGCCCATCGCCAGCGAACAGGGAGTCCGTCTACTGACCCGGCGAGCCCAGTCGTTGCTTGAACAACTCACAGGCGAGACGCTGCGCCCCGAGCCTCAGCTTTCC